>NZ_CP022546.1:0-51329 GCF_003595545.1 Streptomyces sp. 11-1-2 | reverse complement strand
GTCCGGGCGTCACCGAGCCGGGCCCGGGTGTCCTCGCTCTCGATGCGCGAGCGGCAGCCACAGGTGGTTGGCCTTCTTGCCTCGGGTCAGGCCCGGATAGGCCGCGTGGGCGTTGGCTCCGTGGCCGTACATCAGGGACGTGTCACAGGTCATCCCCTGCGATGCGGCGATCGTCATCGCGTACCCCAGCGACAGGGCACCGGAGGCGACTTGGTCCGGCGTCAGCCACGCGGACACGTAGGCGTCGTCCTGGCCGCGCTCGCGGGTGCGCCACGTGATCTCGACCCGCCCGTCGTCGGCGAGCTGGCTGACGACGGCCCGGTACCCGTTCAGCAGGTCCGGCCCTTCGCCGCGCCTCGACCTGTAGTCGTTGACGCGGACCCGTACGGCGTCGCCCTCGGCGAGGGTGAGCCGGTCCCCGCCGGGCAGCGCGTAGGTCCGCTCGTCACCGAGTTCGCCGGCGGCGCGGCGGATCTGCTGCGCCCCCAGGTTCAACGCGTCGACGTCGGCGTTGCGGGCGGCGAGGACCACCAGCTCGTCCAGGAGGTCGTGGGTGTCGGGCCAGCGGTCGCGCCGGAGCTCGTCCCACGTCGTGAGGATCTGCGAGCGGGCCTCGTCCGCCGACTCGGTGGGGTGGACACGGCCGCGGTCGGCGAGCAGCCGGAGCGCCTGTCGTGGTCGCCGGTCCGCCACACCTCCAGCGCGTGCCGTTCGGCGGCGTCCTCCTGGCGGCGGTTCTCCGTGCAGGGTGAGCCCGCCGACCAGCCGGTGAGTCTCCTTGAACCAGCCGCCGGCCCCGATCGCCTGGACTGGAGCGGGTCGCCGATGCCGATGATCTGCGTCCCGGTGCGGGCCGCCTCGCGCATGAGGACCTCGGCCGCCCGGTCGTCCACCATCGTGGCCTCGTCCACGACCAAGACGTCGACGCCGGTGAGCCCGCTCCCGGTACGGATCTGCTGGAGCCAGGCCGCGACCGTACGCGCCGGAATCCCGGACGCCTGGTTGAGCTGCTGGGCGGCCACCGCGCTCAGGCACGCGCCCGCGTACGTGGTGCCCGTGGCGTCCCACCCGATCCGGCACGCCTCCATGAGCGTGCTCTTGCCCGCCCCGCGACGCCGACGATGGTGTCGATGCCGTGCCCGCCGGTCAGCAGCCGGGTTACCGCCGCGCGCTGTTCCTCGGACAGCTCGAAGCCGACCGCGACCTGGAAGACGTCGATAGCGGCGGCCGACTGATCGGGGGTCAGCGCGGTGCGGCCTTCGCCGTGCCGGGTGAGCGCCTGGTCCGTACGTACGCCTCGGCGTCGAGGATGTCCTGGGTGGTGTAGCGGGCGGTCGACGTCATGACGTTGGACCCGTAGTCCGGCACGCGTACCGCGTACCCGGCCACGTCCAGGACGGTCGTCGACCAGCTCGTCCAGGCGGCCGACCTCGTCCGCGTCCAGGCCGTGCGGCAGGGCGTTGCCGACCGCCGCGAGCAGCTGCGCGCGGCTGAACGTCTTCGCGCTCGCGGTGAGCCCGGTCTCGGGGTGGAACACGATCTGGGCGAGGTCGGACGGCGGGGGAATCCGGGGTCCGCCGGGGCCGTCGACGGTGGGGCCGGCTGTCCGGGCCGGGCGGTCCCGGGGCGGCGGCCGCGACCATCGCGTCGACGTCGACCCCGGCCTCCTCGGCACGCTGCCGCCAGCTCTCCCGCATCGCCGCAGCGTCGGCGCCGTGCTTGGCGCGCAGGGTCTCGGCGGCGGCACGGTCGCGCTCCTGGCGCCCGGCCTCGTCACGGCCAGATCCACGATCCTGCCGTGGCGGCGGGAGAACAGGTCGCGTACGGGTTCGCCGATCCCGTCGACCTCCCACGCTCCGGTGCGCTCAGCCTGCTGCCGGCGTACGCCGAACCGGGCGTGGGTGAGGGCACGGACGCGGGCCTTGAAGTAGGCGTCGGCGGGGGCGGCGTGCCGGTGCAGGTCCTGGCCTGAGTTAGCGATCGAGCGCCACTGGCCGTCCTCGCACAGGCCCATGTTGGCGATCGTGATGTGCAGGTGAAGGTGCGGGTCGCCGGGGCATCCCCATCGCCCATCGGACGTGCCGACTGGTGCTCCCACGACCACGCCAGCAGACCACCGGTCGCGAGCCGGACCGGCTGTCCGTCCTCGGAGCCGACCGCGTACCCGACCCAGCCGCTCCACCTGACGGATCGTGTCGACCTTGGCCTGGTGCACCAGGTCGCGATACTCCCGTGCGTCCGCCTCGCTCATGAGCCCCGGCAGGACGCTGTCGGACTTGGGGAGGTCCAGCATCAGGTCCCAGCCGCGCACCCGGTCGTCCACGCGGGCGTCGGCGTGCTCGCGCGCTTCGGCCAGCTCCCTCTCCCCGTAGACGTCGTCCAACGAGAGGCCGGCGGCGCGGGCGAGCTTGTGCAGGGTGCCCACCTGCATCCGGTGCCGGTCGCCCTGGCGGTGGACCATCCGCTGCTGCTGCGCGAGCACGGCCTGTTGCTTCGGCTTGCCCTCCAGCAGATCGCGGCCGCCACCCCGCGCTCCTCGGCGGCGGCCTCGATCGCCTCCACCAACCTGGCGGTCGTCAGCTTCGCCAACGGGTGCGCGCGGGCGGACGTCTGCGTACGGATCAGCCGGGCGCCGGTCTCGGGATGGCAGCCGCTCATGAGCTGCCGGGCGGCCTGCTTGCCCTCCTCGTCCAGCACGGCGCCGGCGGTCAGCCCGACCGCCGCGAGACCGCTGCCCATCCACACGAGCGGGGAGTCCGTCTCCTCCCGCAGCCGGTACTCCAGCGCCGGGTCGGCCACCTCCTGGACGACGTCGTCGGCCGCCACGACCGAGCACCCGGCCTGCTCCCGCAGCCGGTACTCACCTGCTCGTCGTCACGGATCGCTGTCACCCAGGCCACCGGCCACCCCGTTCGTGCTGCCCCGTCAGCGAGGCTTGTGCGCTTGTGCGTTCCCGGCGTGCCGGGTTCCCGACAGGGGAACCCCTTCGTGCTTCCCCTGTTTTGATCATGACCGGAACGGTCGGAGTCGACCAGGTTGATCGTCGCCGGGGTCCATCACCGTACGGCCGGATTCGCTGCTCACCAAACGAGTGATCAGCCTCAGAACGGCCAGCATCGACAACCGTGAGTTGTCGCACGACGATGCGGAGGCTCGTCGCAGATCCTCCGGGCTCAGCCGCTGTGCTCATGTCTGTGCGGACGCCTGCGACGTACGCTCAGACGGAAGCGACCCCCGGCACTTACCCTGCCGGGGGTCGCTTCGGTGGTGGCGCCGGATCAGGTCAGGGCCCGGCGATGATCCAGAGGATCAGCACGGCGTCCAGGTCCCGGTCGTGGCGGTAGACGACGGTGATCCCCCGCCCGCCGGTCTGCTCGGGGAGCAGCTCGATGGCGTAGGACTCGGAGCGGGGGTCGGCGTCCGGCAACCCGCGGGCGTGGTCGGGGGTGGGGTCTTCCTCCAGGGAGGCCCGTACCGACATGACGGCCGTCCGCTCGCCCGTGCTGAGGTCGGAGCGCAGGATCTTCTCGGCGGCGTCGCTGTAGAACGCGTAGGTCACCTGGCGTTCCCCTCGGCCATCTTCTGGCCCAGCTCGAAGGCGACGTCCTCGGTGCTGCGCATCAGGGCCGCCATCGCCTGCGGGTCGCACCGCAGCAGGACCCTGTGCCGGTACGCCTGGGTGATCTCGCGGACGCGGGTGAGGTCGTCCAGGTCCGCGTCCGCCAGCTCCTTCTCGAACTTGTCGGCGTCGCCGGGGATGCCCCAGACGCTCAGGGCGGTGCGCAGCTCGGCGAGCGTGCGCATCGGCGGCGCGACGTCGTGGTGCTCGGGTTGTGCGGTCACTGCCCTCCTTGGGTCGGTGGTGTCGAGTCTCCTACGCCTCGCGCTCGGGACAGCCTCTTCGAGCGCCACGATGACGAGGGCGTGGTCGACCAGGCGGTGCGCCGGGATCTCCCCTCGATCGGCCTTCTCCCGGAGCGCCGGCAGCTTGCCGAGCACGACGACCAGGAGGTCGAGCAGCGCACCGAGGATCCGCGGCCGCGCCTCGGTGAACGCCTCCCACAGCTCCGACTCCGGCCGCGGCGCGGTGATGCGGCTCAGCTCCACGACGACCGTGCGGTCCACCAGGTCGGCCCGCAGCTCGTCGGGGTCGATGGTCCCGGCGAGGATGACCGCCCGGCTGGGCTCCTCGGTCGTGACCGGGGTGTCGGTGTAGAGGGCGCGCCGCACCACGGTTCCGCCCGTCACCGCACGGCACAGGTGGTCCGAGGTCTCGTCGGGGATGCGGGTGACGTTGTCGAACACGGAGACCGACGCGGCCTCTGCCGCCCGCCAGGCGTCGTCGTTGTGGGGGAGCCGGCCGAAGGGCACCACGGCCGGGTCCAGGAGGTTCGCGAGCATCCGGGCCGCCACGGACTTGCCGCTGCACTGCCCGCCGGAGAGGAGCAGCACGGGGCGCGGGATCTCGGGGATCAGGCCGGTGACGAGCCAGGGGACGATGCTCGCCCACGACTCGTCTGTGACGTTCAGCAGGTCGCGCAGCTCGGTCAGCGAGCCTCCGCTGACGGGCGGGAGCGGTTCGGTGTTCGGGTTCATGCCGGTCCTTCTGATCGGCCGGGCCGCTGATCGGCCCCGGGGTCCTTCTGTCCAACGAGCGGTGGTGTCGGTCAGTCCTTGTACGCGATGGGGCTGAGCCCGGAGTGGGCCCGGTTGAGCGCCTCGAACAGGGTCTGCGCCGCCGCCTTCGCCTCGGCGAGGCCGTCGTACGTGGCGGCGAGGTCGGTGTCGAGCGTGTTCCTGTCGCTGCGCAGGTTCCCGCTCGCCTCCAGGTGCTTCACCAGGGCCTCGGTCTGCTCCAGGGCCTGGGGCAGGACCATCGCCGCCTGGGAGAGGTTGCCGACCACGCTGTAGGCGTCGCCGGGGAACTCCCAGTCCTCGTCTCCCCGGGTCGGGGCGAGCGTGGCGTGGTTGAGGGCACGGAGGGCCTCGTACGCGTCGTCGGCGAGCCTGGCGGGCGTCTTGTCGGTCATGGGGTCGGTCTCCTCTGGGATGCGGTTGTGGTCGTCTCGGTGGTCGTCGTCAGCCGTCGAGCTCGGCACGGAAGCGCCGGGTGCGCTCCTCCCCGTCGAGGACCGCCTGGCGCACGGCCTCGTCCTTGATCTGCTCGGCGGGGTGCAGCAGTCGGCCCGCGCGGTAAGCGCGAGCGAAGGCGACAGCGGCCGTGGCGGTCTTCGCGCCGTCCAGGTCCTGCCCGGCGAAGCGCTGGAAGGTCTCGCCGTCCTGTGTGCGCTCCTTGCCGAGCCGGGCCTCGAAGGCGTCGAGCGCGCTGCGCAGCCCGCTCACCTTGTCCCAGGCGTAGTAGAGGTTGCCGTCCTCCATAGCGCCCGCGATGCGGCCGAAGTGGTCGACAACGCGGGCGTACTCCTCGGCGAGGTTGTTCTCGGGGGTGGAGCCGCCAAGCAGGGTGTGCAGGTTCGTCATGGGGTGGTGCCTTCCTTGTGGGGCGAGCCGGGGCCGCCGTGATGGCGGCCCCGGTTTCATCCTGTCGTGCGGTTCGGACAGTGCTGGGGCGATCAGGCGATGTCGCCCGGAAGGGGACCACCACGGCCGCCGTCCAGGTCGACCATGAGCATGTCGGTCGGGTTCAGGGCCTGGGAGAGGCTGGGGACCTGGTCGAGGATGTCGGCGTGGTCGAAGGCCAGCGACGGCAGGCTGGAGGCGGGCCACCAGCGGGCCGTACGGGCGTCGTCCCCGGCGAGGATCGGGGTGCCGGCCGGGACGATGGCGAGGAACGCGGCGGTGACGTACCGGCCGCGCGGGTCGCGGTCGGGCCGGTCGAAGACGCCGATCTCCCGCAGGTCGGAGGCCAGGACTTGGACGCCGGTTTCTTCGGCAAGCTCACGCACGGCCGCCTCGATGGCGGTCTCTCCCCTGTCCACGTGACCACCCGGGAGCGCCCACGCGCCCTCGTGCGGCGGCCATCCGCGCTCGATAAGCAGCACGTCGCCGTCCGGCGTCATCGCGATCACGTCGGCGGTGTAGCGGATGCTCTCGGGCTCGGGTTCGGTCCGGTTGTGGACTCCGGCGGGCAGGAGGTCCTGGTCGACGTCGCGGTGCTCGATGGTGACCGCGTCGCCGACGTCGCGCAGCAGCTCGTACGAAGCGCGGGCAAGGCCGACGCTGCGGTGCCGGCCGCCGGTGCATCCCCACGCGATCGTGACGTCGGCTCCGGTGTCCTCGGCGAGGCCGCGGGCGGTGGCGACCGCGTTGAACGCGAGCCGCTCGGCGCCCGGGGTGGTCATGACGTGGTCGTACACCTCCTGGTCAAGGCCCGTGTGGTGCTTCAGCTCCGGGTTGTGGAACGGGTTGCGGAGCAAGGCCCGGAGGTCGAAGACCAGGTCGGCCGTGGGGGCGGGGCTGTGGCCGTAGCCGAAGGAAACAATGTGGATGCTCATGGGTCAGCTCTCCTCGAAGCGCTTGACGGCGCAGGGCGGGCAGAGGGGGATCTGCCGGTGGTCGGTCTCCTCGGGGTAGAGCGCGGTCGAGAACGGGTCGGCCATGACCTCCACGTCCGGCTTCTGCTTCCCGCACTCCTCGCACCGCTTCAGCAGCGGCGCCAGGAGGTCGAGGGCGTGGCGGATGCGGTCGCCGGTGCTGTCCTGGACGACGCCCTGGGCCTCGTCCAGCAGCTCCGTGACGCGGTCGATGTCGTCGTGGTCGACCTCGGTCACCGACACCGAGATGGTGCCGACGACGTCGGCGACGGCGGCGAGGACGCCGGTGTCGGGCTTGGTCGGGTCGTACAGGGCCTGGAGGGCGGCGGCGTGCGGGCCGACCTCCTCGGTGCGGCACGCGGCGTCGCGGATGCGGTCGAGACCGATGCGGACGATGGCGACGGCCGCCTGCAGTTCCTGGTCGAGGCTGAGCTTCGGGGTGCGTTCCACTGAATTCCTTCCGGGGTGAGAGACGCAGTATCTAGCTGGATTGTCCGGGATTTCGCAGGTCAGAGCGCCGCGATAAGGAGGGCGGCGACTCCGAGGAACAGGTGGTGGAATGACTGGTCCAAGGCATAAGCGCCGGTCCCGAGCGTGGCGGCGGGCTTCCCCTCGGCGGTGACGGGGTGCGCGGGGTGGGCGCCGGTGCCCAGCGAGTAGAACTCCGTCTTGCCGGTCACCTTGGCGAGCCAGGCGAGCGTCGACCTGCGGTCCGCCCACCAGTGGGTCGCCGCGTCGATGCCGAGGCCGGCTACCAGACCGAGGACCGTGACGGGCAGGTCGAGCACCAGGACCACCGCGGCGAGCGCGATGCCCTTGGTGATCGTCAGTCCGAAGACGTGGCGCGCGTCGGCGAGGCGTCCGGCCCATCCGGCGCGGCCCTTCTCGGCGGCCTGGTGCGAGGTCTGCACCCAGTGGTCGCCCACCGAGTGTGCGATGAACAGCGCGACGAACACGGCGGCGAAGACTGCGGCTGCGGTCATGAGTGCTGGGCTCCTTCGTCAGGTGGTGCGGGGCGGGAGAGGGTCAGCGGCCGGCGCGCGCGGCCCATGCGCCGTCGAGGCCCCGGCGGATCTCCACGCCGGGGCCGGAGATGCGGCCGGGACCGGCCTGGACGCTGCCGGGCTGAAGCGCGTCCAGCTCCTGGAGCAGGGCCGCCACCTGGGCCGCCAGCTCCAGCGCCTTCGCGTTCTCGTCTGCCGTGGGCATCGTCTGTCGCATGACATCTCCGATCGGGTTTCCGCTCGCTTTTCCGCTTGCGGTTTTGCTAGCTGTTTCGCTTGCCTTGACTCCATAATGCAGACTCTGAGTCGGCATGTCTACGGGTTCGCAGACTCCGAGTCGGCATAATGCGTGTCTGTGCAGGTCAGCCCCACGAAAAAGAATCTCGATCCGGGGGCCGGTCGTCTGCTCCCCCGGCTCACACGGGGCGTGATCTGCGCCTCACTGCCCCGCGCGTCGGCCCAGCACACAGCCCGGGAACCGGCCGTCTGGCCGTGGGTCCCCGGGCTGTATGGCCACCCAAAAGCGGGGGCGGGTGTCGCTGGGGCGGGCCGTACCCGGGTGCCGGTCAGTTGACGGCGGCGGGCTCCGGCTCCTCCTGGTCGTGGTCGAGGTGCTCCTCCGTGGCCGCGTCCTCGCCGCCGGCGGACTCGATGTCGAGCAGCGGCTCGGGGAGGCGGTAGCCGCGGCGGACCCGGGCGGCGTCCAGGTATCGGGCGGCCTCGTCCTCCCGAAGCTCGATGCGGTGGAGGCCGAAGACGAGCGCGGCGAGATCGGCGGGGGCGGCGGGCGCCTCCAGGGGGCCGACCAGCTTGTCGGCGGCGCGCATGAGCTTGTTGTGGCGCTGCTGGGCTCGGCGGTTCTCGAACATGGCGGGTCTCCCTCTCGTCAGTTGTGGACGGCGGTGTCGTCGGCGTCGGCCTCTTCGCACGCCTTGCTGCAGTACGGGCCTCGGTGGTGGATCGGGGCACCGCACAGGGCGCACTCGCCGGGCTCCGGCTCCAGGTCCTCGTACGCGTCCCACTTCGGCTCGTCGGACCACGGGTCGTCCTCCGGGTCCGGGGCGGGGCGCAGGCCGGTGACCTGGTCCAGGAGCACCCAGAGCCGGTCTCCGGCGGGGCCGTACTCCGGCGCGACGATCGAGACGTACGTGCCGTGGGCGACCTGGCCGTAAAGGTCGCGGTTCAGCTCGGGCCACTGGATGGCCATGTCGGCGCGGCTGATCCGGCCGCCGAACGCGGTCATCGGCTCGCCGTCGCAGGTCGTGGCGATGACCGGCTCGTCCTGGACGCCGACGCCGCGCCGGTGGTCGTTGACGCGGACGAGCAGGCCGGCCCCGGTCGCGGCGTCGACCAGGCGGTGCAGCAGCTCGGCGTCGGTGACGACCAGCTCGACCGCGGCGCGCTGCTCCCACCACAGGCCGTTCGCTCCCGTACCGGCGAACCCGGGCTGCGAGCAGGTGGTGATGTACCCGGCGCGGCACAGGGCGGCGAGGCTGGGCACCAGGTGCTCGGTCTCCTCGTCGGGGCCGTAGCGCGGGGCGTAGCCGGGGCGGGACGCGATCTCGCCCTCCAGCCAGAGGGCCATGAGTTCGCCGAGGTCGGCGACGGTACGCGCGGACGTCCAGCGGCGCCGGTCGGCGCGGCTCATCCACGGGAGCGTGAGCTTCATGGTCAGCCCTTCACAATCATGTGCTCGGGGTGGCGACCGCCCATGTGGGACACGCACTCCGGGCAGTCCTCGCGCGGACCGAGGTGCTTGTGCTGCGCGCGGCTGTCGTACGCGTGCAGCCAGCACTGGCGGCACTCGCCGGGCGGGGGGTTCAACGCCTTCTTGCTCGCCATCGGGGTCTCCGCTCTCAGTGGTTCACGTTGGTGGTGGACCGGCCGAAGCCGCGGTTCGTGTTCGTGACGTGCGTGGTGTTCTGGATCGTCGTGCGGCTCATCGCGGCGGGGGCGACCTTCCAGGCGACGATCGCGATGGCCAGCCACATCAGGGCGCCGGTGCCGAGTCCGGCGAAGGCGCCGATGGCCTGGCCGACGCCCCAGCCGGTCCCGGCCGCGAGCACGCCGCCGGCGGCGATGCGCTGGGCCCGCGGGTCGAGGAGCGGCTGCGGGGTGAGGTCGCGGGGCGGCATCGGCTGCATCGGGGCCGGGGCGGCGGACCGGCGCATCGGCACGAGCTGCCCGTAGGCGTCCGGCACCCAGACGACCGGGTCGTTCTCGGCGTACAGCTCGACCGGTCCGGTGAGCGGGGCCTGGACGGGGAGGCGGTAGTGCGGGGTGGTGTCGACGTCGTACGGGCGGTACGGCTGCACCGTGGCCTCGGTGCGCGGGAGGTGGGGAGCGCGGTCGGTGCTCACGGTGGTGACCTCGGCTTTCTGGTTCGAGAGGAGGGTCCGGCCCCCGGGGCTCGGGGGCCGGACCTCGGATCAGTCCTGCGTGGTGCGGTACTGCTTCGTGCGCTTGGCGACGTGGTCGCGGCTGAACTCGGTGGCCTCGGCGGCGTCGAGCTGGAGGGCCTCGCCCTTGTCCAGCTCGGCGGCGATGGCCTGCCACATGACCTCGTCGGCGGCGGCCTTGGCCTTCTCCGCGTCCTCGTGCGCCTGGTCGCGGGTCTTCTTCAGTTCGGCGATGCGGGCCTTGGCGGCGGCGCGGGTCTCCTTGTCGGGGCGGGGCATTTCTGGCTCCGTTTCGGTGTCGGGGATGATGTGGCTCCCCCGCTGCCCTTGCGGAGCGGGATCGGGGCCCGTGGCGGCCGGCGGACCTTGGCCGGGATGGCGGCCGCCACGGGGCGTCCCTACTTGCTCGCGGGGATCGCGGGGGAGGGGACGGTGTTCTCGGCGGCCGTGGCCACCGCCTGGAGGACGTCGCGGGTGGAGTCGGCGGCGCTCCCCAGGTGCTCGGTGAGCGTGCCGTATCCGAGGTCGCGGGCGCGGGCCTTCAGGGCGGTGAGGTAGTGCCAGGTGTCGTGCAGCTCGTCGTGCAGGTCGAGCAGGCCGGGCTGGAACGCGAGGGAGTCGGTCAGGGTGTTCGCGCCGTCCCAGTGGTTCTTGGCCCGGTCGGCGAGGGTGTTGAAGCAGTTGTCGGCGATGACCTCGCGGACCTCCTCGGCGGACTCGTACGCGTGGGCCATGCCGACCAGGCCGTAGAGGAAGGTCACGAGGCGGTTGGGCTTCTTCACTGCTGTCTCCCCTGCTTGCTTTTCTGCTGGCGGGATTGCTTGCGGTTCGGGACCGGGGCCCGGGGCGGTCGGCGGATTCCTGGCCGGGATGGCGACCGCCCCGGGGCGAAGTCAGCGGTTGCGCTTGCGGCCGGAGACCGTGTTGGCGCGGACGTTCAGGTGGCTCGCGCCACGGGTGACGACGTCGCCGGAGACCGTGGTGGCGTCGATGCTGCCGGTGGCGGCCGGGGTCGCGGTGACGTGGACGTCGCCGGAGACGGTGTTGGCACGGAAGTCGCTGCCGCTGTACTCGCCGATCTCGATGTCACCGGAGACCGAGGTGACGTCGACCCTCGCCGCGACCTTGTCGACCTCGAAGTCTCCCGAGGTGGTGTTGCCGCGCAGGGTGTGGACGCTCTTGGCTTCCACGTCGCCGGACACCGAGCGGACATCCAGGGTGTGGAGCGTGCCGCGCAGGACGGTCAGGTCGGCGCTGGTGGTGTTGAGCCGGACCGAGGAGGCGGCCGGGAGCTTCACGTCCACGATGATCTGGCCGGAGCCGACGCCACCGACGACGGTGCCGGCCTCGGCGACGACGCGGCCGTTGGACACGATCTGACGGCCGCCCATGAAGATGTCGCCGCCGGACATGACCACGCCCGTGTTGCTCCCGCTGAAGCTGTAGCTGGAGAAGTTGTTGCCGCCGATCTGGACGCTGGTGTGGACGCCGCCACCGCCGGGGAGCTTCGGCACCCGGATCTCCATGACGTTGTGGCCGTTGGAGTCCCGCTCGTCCATGACGGTGTCGTTGACCGCGTCGGCCATCGGGCCCTCGTCGTCGGCGGTGCGGACGGTGACCTCGGCGGACTTCAGCGTCGGGTCGACCGTGACGTTCACGGCGCCGATGTGGCTGATGATCTCGGCCCAGATGGTGCCCATGGTGGTCGCGGTGAAGGTCTTCTGCGTGCTCAAGGTGATCTCCTCAGATCCTGTGTCCGCTTGCATTTCCGCTTGCGGTTTTGCTGGCCGTTTCGCTTGCCGTGACTCCATAATGCAGACTCCGAGTCGGCATGTCTAGCTTTTGCAGACTCCGAATCTGCACAATTTTCGTTCTCGGAGGTCAGGGCCCCTTGGGGCGGTCGCTGGTGACGGTGTTGTTGACGACGGAGTTGTTCTTGCCGTGGATCTGGACGGTCGAGGACGACTGGCCTCGGGACTCGCGCACCAGGCGGGCCGCCTCGTTCACGGCACCCCGCGCGGCGGCGGCCTCCTGCGCGGTAGGAGGCCGGGTGATGGCGCGGGTGGTGGTCTGCCCGTTGACCTGCTGGCCGTTGCCGGAGACCTGGACGACGCGGGTGTTCCCGGACCCGGCGACGTTCTGCACGGCGGGAGCGCCGGCCTTCGGTGTCTTCGGCTCGCGGGCCTTGGCCGCTCGGCGTTCGGCGGTGGCCATCGCCGCGGCGGCCGGGCCCTTGCACTCGGTGCAGGGGATCGAGACGCCTGGGGCGCTGATGCGGCCGGAGTCCTCGCAGACCAGGCACTTCGGGCCTTTCTTCGGGGCCTCCATGCCGTACGCCTTGCGGTACGCCGACAGCGGCGGGGTCTTCGGCTCGGGCGCCGTCCGCTCCTTGGATCGCTTGGGCTGCTCGACCGGCTGGACGCCGCCGGCCTGCCACGCCCACGCGGTGCGCAGTACGGCGGCGACCGGGCGCATGGCCTGCTTCTTGATCTCGCGCTTGGCCTTGCGGACGGGCTTGCGGACCGTCGCCTTCGCCTTCTTCTTCGCCTCGCGGGCGAGGACCTTCCCGACGACCTTCGCCGCGTCGGTGATGTCCTTCATCTCCATCGGCGGCGGGGGTTCCTCGCCGAATCCGGCGTCCAGGAGCCACTGCCAGTCCGGGTCCGGGTTGGTCCAACGCATCCGGCCGTAGGCGTGGAAGTGGCCGACGTCGATCCGCGGTTCGTCCCAGACGTGGTCCTTGGGGCACTGGCCCTGGACCTGGATGTCGCCGATCTGGTGGGCGAGGCGCAGGTCCTCTTCGGCACCGCAGATCGGGCACGCGAGGACGACCGCGAGCCACTTCACGCGGAAGGTCGGCTCGGGGTGCTCGATGACGTACCGGAAGGGCCGCTGGAAGATCAGGAAGAAGCGCCCGGCGTCCGGGTCGAAGCTCTGCCACGGCTGGATGGGCATTCGGACTCCTCGGGATCTTTCGGGCGCGGAACGGGTGCGGAACAGGGAGGAACATGCAGGTCAGAGGGGTGGAACACCGGCGGAACAGGGGGCCGGAGGGCGGAACATGTTCCGGGGTCCGGCCCGTGTTCCGGGCCGGTTCCGGGACTGTTCCGACGCTCTGACCTGCATGTTCCGCCGGTGTTCCGGGGCCGGATCAGCCTCCGGAGGCCGTCGAGGCGTCCTCTTCGCCGAGCAGCTTCTTCAGGTCGAGGAGCCGGTAGCCGCGGACCGAGGCGCCGCCGCCCTTGGGCCGGTACTTGTCCTTGGCCCACTTCATGCCGTGGGGCTCCAGGACCGCCTTGAGGACGGCCTTGAGGATCTCGTCGGCGGTCATCGGCTCGCCGTCCTCCCCCTCGAAGTTCGCCGGGTCCCAGGTGTCGGGGTCCTCGTCGGCGAGGGCGGCGTAGAAGTCCTCGGGGGAGAGGCCGGAGGGGTTCCCGGCTCCCTCGAAGATGGCGCGGGCGACCTTCAGCAGGGCGACGCCGCCCGGCTCCTGGTCCTCCTCGTCGTCGGGCAGCTCGTCGTCGCCCGCCGGGAGGACGCCGATTCCGCCGGCGAACTTCGCGCTCTCCGGGTCGAGGTCGATCGCGCCGGACGCCGCGCGCTCGCGGGCCCGGATGTCGGCCTCGTCGTCGGAGAGGATGCAGGCCCGGTAGGGGATGGGCTCGCAGTAGTCGCCGCCCGCCAGGACGTACGCGACCGAGGCGTCGTTGATGGCGTTGCCCATCGCGGGCAGCAGCCGGTCCGGCCTCCAGCCCTGGGCCATCGCGCCGCCCCCGGCGATGAGCTTGATGTCGTCGGTGTCGCACGCGCACATGACCTGCACCGGCAGCTCGGAGAGCCAGGCGTTGGAGCCGACCCGGTCCTTCGTGACGGCCTGTGTGGCGACCACGAGGGTGACGTCGCTCTTCGCCGAGGTGAGGGCGATCTGCTGCACCAGTTCGTCCAGGCGCAGCGGCTTGTCCTCGGCGCTCTCCTCGTCCATCTTCGGGAATACCTCGCGCTTGGACGCGGTGACCAGCGCGGGGAATTCGTCAATGACGATGGTGATTCCCGGACGCTCCGGAGAGGACTCCCAGTTGAGGCCCATTCCGAACTTGTCGAACAGCTTCGGGCGGTTCATTCCGACCGCGAGCGCCCATTCCAGAACCTCGCGGGCCTCCCACGGCGTGCGGGCGACAGCGGCCATGGCCTTGCGGTACGGGCCGAAGCCGGAGCCGTACGAGCCGAGGTCGATGCCGATGATGATGCGGTCATTCGTCGCGGTGAGTGCGTCGAGAATTGCCCGGAGCATTGTGGACTTACCCGAGCGGGACTTTCCGACGACATTCGCATTCGTCCGCTTGAGCGGCAGCGCGAGAATTCGGCCGGACATGTCCGCGCCGATCTGCGCCTTGTGAACGTCGTTCGTGGAGACCGACTTGGGCTTGCGGTAGGGCAGTTCGGGGACGGCCTTCCACGGGTCGTCTCCGGGGATGCGCAGCGTGCACTCGTTGCGGGCCGCCGCCGCCTGCTGGAGCAGGATCGAGTTCGTGCGGACGCCGGGCAGGCACGCCTCCAGCTTGTCGAGGGAGTCGGACAGCTTCTCGGGGGTCTGCCGGTTGAGGACGACGACCACCTCGAAGCCCCAGTCCTTGGGGTGGACCTGCATCGCGTACACCGCGACGCCGACGTCCTCGGTGAGCGCCTGGTGCAGCAGCTTCTCGAAGGCGCGCGGGGTCATGCCCAGCTCGAACTTCTCGGGCAGGCCGGCCTCGGCACGCTCCAGCGCCTCCAGGTCCTCCGGCGTCAGGTTCGGCGTACGGCCGACGCGGGCGAGCACGGCCACGTTGACCAGGAGTCCGGCGGCCAGACCGCCGACGCCCTCGACCATGAGGCCGGTGATGTCGATCCCGGCGAACGGCAGGTAGGCACCGGCCGCGCGCAGGGCGAACTTCTTGCGCGCCGACGACTTCGCGGCCACGGCCTGCGTGAGGGCGATCTGCGCCTCCTGCTGGACGGACTCGGCGGCCTTCCGCTTGGAGTCCTTCTGCATCAGGGCGAAGCGGGCGCGGCGGGTCGCGGCGGCGGACTCCCTGGCGAGCATCGCGGCGCGGGCCTCGGCGGCGGACGCCGTCATGCCCTCGACACCGCGCGTCCACTGGTGGACCCGGGCGGCACCCCGGAAGGATGCGGGCAGGACACCGCGCACGGTGGTCTGGCGGGAGACCCACCGGCGGGCCTTGCGGCGGGCCATCCGCTGGAGGTACTTCCCCCGGGCCTTGCGGCCTTCCGGCGTCTTCAGCGCCGGGTTGATCCAGGGCCGGTCTCCCTCGGGGTCGTCCGACAGCTCCCACGAGGGGATGACCTTGCCCTCCAGGGCCTGGCCGGTCTCCTTCGTCAGCACGACCGTGGGGGCCTCGGTCTCGCCACCCAAAGCGGGGGCGGGCTCCGTGGCGTCGGGGCCGGCGGCCGGGTGCGGCACGGTCGTGGCACCCGGGTACAGGTCGATGACGGTGGCCAGTTCGGTCTTGTCCGGTGTCCTGGTGGTCGTCTGCTCGGTCATGCTGGTGCTTCTCCTTCGGGAGGGAGGCGGGCCCGGCAGCGCGCTGTAGGAGGTGGTGCTGCCGGGCCCGCCGGTTTCGGGGGGCGAGTCGTTCAGGCGGCGGTGGTGAAGCCGTCCGCGCAGGGGGTGCAGACCCGCAGTCGGGTCGAGAGGCAGTACGAGCGGGTCTCTCCGCACTCGGGGCAGGTGCGGCGGGCCTGCATCGCCGCCGCGAGGGAAGCGATCTGGCCCGGCGAGCGGGGCTTGGGCGGGGTGGCCTTGGCGGCGTCGTAGAGGCGGGCGAACCGCGGCTCGTCCGGCGACTTCCGGCTGAACCACATGACCTGTGCGACGGCCGGCCCCCGGGGACGGAGACCGCGCGCCACGAGCTGGTCGCGCGTCGCGGTCCCTTCCGGGGCCAGGCCCCAGGGGAAGGTCGGCACGTCGTGCCGCTCCCCCTCGGGGTCCCAGAGATCAGCGATCCGGCGGGCCATGGCTCAGGCCCCCACCGCTGCGTCGCCGTCGCCGTCGATGAGCCGGAGCTTGCGCTCGGCGACGACCCGGTCCCGCAGCCACATGCCGTCCTCGCGCCGGACCTTCATCCGCTTCGCGAGGGCCGTCGCGCTGATCGTCTTGCCCTCGGCGACCAGGTCCACGGCGATGGCGTGAGCGTCCGGGAGAAGGTGTTCCAACTCCTCGTCGGAACGCCCCTTCCGGCCAGCGTTCCCGCTGTCGTTTCCGCGTGCGGAATCGCTGGCGTTCTCGCTGTCGTTCGAAGATCCCTCAGAGCCGTACAACCCAATTCCCGCTTGGGCTGTGAGGCCCTTGGGTGCCCCGCTGCGGGCCGCAATCGGGAGGGTTGCTCCGAACGTCGGGATGCCCTCTGCGAGACGGTGTGGGACGGGGTTGTGGAGTCCGGCGAGAAGGCCCGCCCGGATCAGGTCGGGACGCCTCTCGTCGGCGACCTCGAACGCCGCGCCGACCTTGAGACGGGACGCCGTCGCGGTCGCGTACAGCTCCGGCGTCATGCCCGGCTCGGTGCCGTGGACGATCCGCCACGCGGCGGCGAACGCCTGCTCTCCGGTGATCTCGCCGTACGTCGCGGCGGACAGCAGCCGGTCGGCCTCCTTGGCGACCTTCGGGTGGTGACGGCGGCGGTCCTTCAGGTGCTTGGCCCGTGCCTTCTCGTCCTCGCGCCGGCGCTTCTCCGCAGCGATCTGCTCGCGGGTCCGCTTCGCCTTCTTCGAGTGGCGGCCCGCCATGACCATGTGCCACAGCGCGACCGGCGCGATCGAGGACGCGGCCAGGACCAGGGCGCCGCCGATGCCGCCGTAGTCCTTGTAGCCGTGGATCGAGTTGACCGTCGCGGCCAGCAGCGTGAAGGTCCACACCGCGATCCGGTACGGGGTCGGGTCGCGTCCCTCGCGCAGGGCCTTCGCCTCGCCCGCGGTCGCCGCCCACGCACCCAGCTCCAGGAGGAACGGGAGCAGACCCGCGAGCAGCAGGCCCATGCCCATCGTGCGGAGCGAGCCGAACTGGGCGACCAGGGCCGGGATCATCCCGCACGCCATGACGGCCAGGACGGCGGCGACGTCGCCGTTGTCCCGCACCCACACGACCAGCCTGCGACGGCTGGCCTGCCGGGCGGCCTTGGTCTGCTTCTTCTGCCGGTTGCGCTCGGCGGTCGCACGGCGCTCGCGCTCGGCGCGGGCTTCGGCGTCCTGGCGCTTGCGCTCGGCGGCGGCCTGCTCGTCGGCGCGCTTCTCCTCGGCGGCGAGCCGCTGGGCTTCGAGCTGCTTGCCCAGCAGCAGCTCCTTGTCCTTGCGGGCCTGCTCGGCGGCGGCGGCCTGGTCGGCGCGACGCTCTTCGCGGTAGCTCATCGGTGGCCTCCGTTGCTGACCATCGGCTTGAACAGGTGGACTCCGCCGTAGACCAGCGCGAAGTGGATGAGGGTCTCGACCACGCTGTGCGTCTGCTGCCAGCCGCCCACGGCGGCCCAGCTCCCGCACGCGGCGGCGATCAGGTCGGTCAGGGTCATCCAGCCCCGCAGCGTGCGGCGGCTGGCCTTGCCCTTGGAGGTCTTGGTCTTCATCGGGCCGCTCCGCTCATCCGGGGGCCGACACCGGTCGAGGTGGTCGGCGCGGCCGGGGCGTAGGCCGGGGTCAGCAGCACGTCGAGCGCGATGACGAGAACGGCGACCAGGAGCAGGCCGACCCGGGCGGCGGGGGAGAGCTCTATCCCGACCAGCCACGCACCGCCGGCCACCGCGGCGACCAGCCGCAGACGGCCCAGCACGAGGGGCAGCAGGGAGAGCAGGAGCGCGAGGCGCGGGTTGACGGTGATCACGCCGCCACCCCCGTCTGGACCTCGTCGCGGACCAGGCGCAGGGCCGTACGGACGGCGCGGCGCTCGGCGCGGGGCTGACGGGCGAGGGAGACGGCGGCGGCCGGGTTCGGCCTGCCCACCGAGGCGAGCACCTCGTACGAGTCGAAGTCGGCGGCGGTCCAGTCGGCGGTGAAGTCGTCGTCCTCGAAGCCGAGGGCGTCGTCGGCGGTCTCCAGCTCGGCGGCCAGGACGACGGGGGCGGCGGCCGTACGGCGGCGCAGCTCCCTCGGCATCCGGCGCAGCAGGGACCGGTAGTACGTGGCGTCCTCGCGGTCGGTGTCGGTCTCGACCTTGAAGTCGTCCATGAAGGACGTCAGCGCGTCCCGGCTGGCGAGTCCGCCGGCCGTGAAGTCCAGCTCTTCCAGCTCCAGCGGCTCGACCATGTCGAACCCGCTCGCGACCTCGAAGAACTCGGAGTCCGTAACGATGCGCTGACCTGCGACGATGATGTTCATGGGGGTCGTGCTCCTCTCGATGGAACGGCCTCTAGAACGGCTCTCTCGGTGGTCCTGGCAGATCTCCCGGGGGAGCCGTTCGTACGTTGCGGGCAGCGTGATGCAGCGCATTGCTTGCCCATTCGCATTGACTGGACAATGCCCGCTGCGATGACGATGGCACTGTCCGGAGCGAAGGTCAAGTGCATCGTGTCGATGAGTCGCATTGACTGGACAATGGCCGATCATGCGAGTACACATGAGTCGCATGAGGACGAATACGCCGATCTACCAGCGCGTCGCGGATGACCTCCGCGCCGAGATCGCTGATGGCACCAGGCCACCCGGAAGTCAGCTTCCGACCGAGGCTGAACTGCAGGAGAAATACGCCGCGACGCGCTACACCGTGCGCCAGGGCCTGGCCGCCCTCGTGAATGAAGGACTCATCGTTTCGCGCCGGCCGCTGGGGCACTTCGTGCGCGAGATCCACCCGATGGTTTACCGACCGCAGCAGGAGTTCAGGAAGAAGCAGCCTGAGCTGGACATCTTCACTCAGCTTCTGGCCGACGAGGGCAACGGGCGACAGCCCTCCCAGGAGATCGAGGTCTCCATCGTCCAGCCCACCAGCAACACCCTGGACCGGCTCAAGCTGGAGGCCAACGAACTCCTGGCCGTGCGGCGTCGGACGCGCTACATCGACGGCGAGCCGTACAACATCAACGACTCTTACGTCCGGCTCAGCCTCGTACAGGACAGCGAGTACATGAGCCCGGTCGACGTGGCCCGGGGCACCAACCAGGTGCTCGCCGACCTCGGCAAGCCGCTGGTCCGGGCGCTCGATGAGATCTACGTCCGGATGCCCAAGCCCGATGAAGTGGCACGGCTCAGGCTCGGCCCGGGGACACCGGTTGCCGAGCACATCGTGACGACCTACACCTTCGAGGATGAGCCGGTGCAGGTGACGGTCAACATCGTCCCGGGCGACCGGCACGTCATCGTCTTCGAGCGCACCCGCGAGTGGCCTCCCACTGAGCAGGGAGAGAGCGCGTGATCCTCGTTCCTGCCGAACTGGCTGATCTGCCCCGGCTCCTCAAGTTCCGCACGGATTCGGCGGCCTGGCTCACCCAGCTCGGCCTCGATCAGTGGGCCAAGCCCTTCCCCGCGGAACACATGGCCCAGAGCGTCAAGAACGGCGAGGTCTTCCTCATCAAGGAGGACCTCGCCGCCGACGCAGCAGCGACCGTGACCCTCGATCGGGACGCGGACGCCCGCCTCTGGACTCCCGAGGAGCGCCAGGAGGACGCGCTGTACGTCCACAAGCTCAGCGTTGACCGGCGGTACGCAGGTGCTGACCTTGGCGGACGCATCCTCGACTGGTGCGGTGACCAGGCAGCAAAGGCCGGCGCCCGGTGGCTCCGGCTCGATGCCTGGACAACCAACCCGAGGCTCCACGCCTACTACCGCGCCCACGGCTTCACCCACGTCCGCACCTCAAACGACCCCGACGTCGTTTCGGGGTGGGCGGCCCAACGACCCGCGTCCCTTGATTCGGGTCACGGGCTCGCCTTGCCGGAGAGCCTGGCCCCCAACTAGGCAGGTCACGAGCGGGTTACGCGCTTCCACGTTCGCGCCGCAAAACGGGATGGATCCTCACCCGAATCAGTGCACGATGAAGATCGACAGCGTATGTGGGTGCACGATGAGGCCCAGAAAACGCCGAAGGCGCCCCTGGCAGGGCGCCTCGGTTACAGCAAGGCCGGGACCAGCATCCCGGCGAAGTTCGAGCGATACGAGAAAAGGACGCTCATCCATGAGGGTACGAGATGTATCGGCCCCGGTGCCACACCGCCGGGAGAACAACACGGCTGCAACCCGGGCGCTCCGGGCAACATTGCAGGCCAGCGCGCTGCGGTACGCCGAGCGCGGGATGTACGTGCACCCGCTGCTGGTCGGTGGGAAAGAGCCGCGCTGGCTCGACTGGGAGGCGCGGGCGACCCGCGACCCGGAGGTCATCGAGCGCACCTGGGGCCGCGCCCCGTTCAACATCGGCGTCGCCTGCGGTCCGTCCGCTCTCGTCGCGGTCGACCTGGACGTCCCGCACGACGGGGACGTGTCCGGTCTCGCCGACATTGTCGACGGCATGACGATGCTCGACTCCCTCGCCGCGCAGATCCCCGGCGCGCAGATCACTCCAACGCTGACCGTCCGCACTCCGAGCGGCGGCCGTCACCTCGTCTACCGGGCCCCGGCCGGGGTCGAGGTGCGCAACACGGCTCGCACGATCGGGTGGTGCATCGACACCCGGGCGGCCGGTGGCTACATCGTCGGCATCGGCTCGCAGGTCGACGGCGTCTCGTACGAGCTGGAGGGCAGCGTCACCGATCCGGCGGTGCTGCCGGACTGGCTGCTGACGCTGATCACCACCGCCCCTGAGCCACCCAAAAGCGGGGGAGCGCCGCGCCGGGCCGATGTGGTCGCCCGGCTGCGGGACCTGACCCGGCAGGGCACCCGCGAGGAGCGGTGGGCCCACGGCATCCTGCGCAGCGAGTGTGACGAGCTGGCGGCGATGAAGCCGGACACCGGCCGCAACAACCGGCTGAACCTGGCGGCGTACCGCGCGGGCCAGCTGGTCGCCGCCGGCCTCTTGGACCAGGCCGTCGCCGAGGAGCACCTGACGGAGGCCGCGCAGGCGTCCGGGCTCGGCGAGAAGTCCGCGTTCGAGATCGAGAAGACCTTGCGCTCCGGCATGGCCGCCGGGCTCTCCCGGCCGCGCCGGATGACGACGGCGCCCGCGCGCCGGATGGGCGGTGCCGCGTGAACTTCGCACCACAGGACACTAAGGTTCAGCGCCACGTAGACCACGCCTCGGCAATGGAAACGGCCCCGGCGACGTCTCACCGTCCCGGGGCCAGGCACCCGAGGAGTGGTCTCGAATGCGAGACGTTCGTATCCCGTCGCACCCGCTTGCGTCGCCCGCTGGTGATCGGGGGCGCGGCATGAGCGAGGACCTGAACCTGAACCCCGAGGACCTGAGCGCCTTCCGGGCCTGGAAGGAATCGCAGGAGTCGGCGCCGCCGAAGCAGCGGGGGCCGGCCACGAAGAAGAGCAGCGGCGACAAGGCTCCGTCCGTGGCGGACCAGATCATCGCCATGGCGGACAGCCGGTACGAGTTCGGCACGTCCGACGCGGGCGACCTGTACGCCGTGCCGAAGGACGGTCCGCGGATCGCGCGCCTGCTGCGCGGCGGTCGGATCTCGCTGCGCGCCGAGCTGGCCCGGACGTACTACGGCCTGCACGGCAAGGCGGCGTCGTCCTCGGCGCTCGCCGACGCGATGCTCGCCATCGAGGGCCGGGCGCAGGCAGAGGACCCGGTGCCGCTGCACCTGCGGGTCGCCCCGCTCGGCAAGCGTCCCGAGCACGGCTTCCTCCTCGACCTCGGGCGCGCGGACGGCCTGGTCGTCACCGTCACTCCGGAGAAGTGGAGCGTGGGGCCGGCCGCGCTGGGTCAGCCGCTCTTCCGCCGCTCCCAGCTCACCCAGCCGCTGCCGATCCCCAAGGGCGGCGGCTCGCTGACCGAGCTGCGCGGGCTGCTGAACGTGACGGACGAGTCGTGGCCGCTGCTCGTGTCGTGGCTGGTCGCCGGGCTCGTCCCCGGCATCCCTCACCCGCTGCTCTTCCTGTCGGGCGAGCAGGGCACCGCGAAGTCGACGGCGACGAAGATGCTCGTGCAGCTGCTCGACCCGTCCGCCGCGCCGGCGCGGTCGACGCCGAAGGACCCGGACGACTGGTCCACGGCGGCGGTCGGCTCGTGGGTCGTCGGGCTCGACAACCTCTCGCGTATCCCCGAGTGGCTGTCGGACGCGATGTGCCGCGCGGCAACCGGTGACGCCAACGTGAAGCGGACCCTGTACTCGGACTCCGACGTCACGGTCCAGGAGTTCCGCCGGGTGCTGATCGTCAACGGCATCGACGTCGGCACGCTGCGCGGTGACCTCGCGGACCGCATGATCCCGGTCCACCTGCACCGGATCACCCAGCGGCGCACCGAGACCGCGCTGTGGGAAGCGTACGACGAGGCGCAGCCGCGGATCGTCGGCGCGCTCCTCGACCTCCTGGTCCGGACGCTCCAGGAACTCCCGGCAGTTCGGGAGAAGGCCGACAGGGGCGAGATCCCGCTGCCGCGTATGGCGGACTACGGTCTGATCATGGCCGCGCTCGATGAGGTCAAGGGCAGCAACACGACGAGCATCCTGGCCGACTACCTCAAGCAGCGCACCGAGCTTGCCGAGGAGGTCGTGGAGTCCAACCAGGTCGGCACCCAGGTCCTGACCTTCATGAAGCGGATGACGCCCCGCCCGCAGGACGGCCTCCAGGCGTGGGAGGGCACAGCCGCGGAGCTGCTGGACGAGCTGACCAGCCAGATCGGGATGACGAACGAGCACTGGCCCAAGACGCCGGGCGTCCTGTCGAACCGTCTCAACCGTGTCGCCTCCGACCTCGACAAGCTCGGGGTCGACATCGCCCGTACGAAGTCGGGCTCGAAGCGGTCCCTGACCATCACCTACGTACCGAAGCCCGACCCGACTGCCGAGCCTAAGCAGCCGGATCCGGTCCAGGAGACCATCACCGTGTAGCGCGAGCTCCACCGCCGCCCCGCCCGTGCCAAGCACCGGCGGGCTTTCGGCGTACCCGCGCACAGAGACGCGCTATCTAGCTTGATTGAGCGAAAAAATGCAGGCCAGGCCCACCTACGGGGGATTGGGACGCACTTTTCGCGGGAGTGGGACGGTCATTGCCGGGCGGCGTACTGCGTCCAGGCTTCGGCCAGGGTCTCCAGCGCGGCCGTGGAAGCGCCGGCGGCTTCGAGGTGGTCGACGTACGTCTCCAGCTCGTCGGGCTCCTCCGGCCACTCGGCATCCGCCGCCGCGTCGCGCGCGAGGTCTCCGATCGCGCCCCTGACCTGCGTGAACTGTGCCAGCCAGCCACCGAAGCCGCTCATGTGCCCACCCTTGCCTCTCGCCTGCAGTCGACCGCCCGCACCCTATCCCGGGCCCTCGGCGCGCCTCTCACGGAGCGTGAGCGATTGGAGGGGCGAGGGACGCACGTGAGTGGGACGCACTCTTGGGACGCAGTGCGTCCCAAGTGCGTCCCGAGGGCCAAAAGTGCGTCCCTGGGACGCACTGCGTCCCACGTGCGTCCCACGTGCGTCCCTACCTCTGACCTGCCGCGTGCCCCATATGCGGCTTTTTTTGGGACGCAGTGACGCACTTGACCCCCTCATCTCTGTTGGAATGTCGAAGAAGAGAAGAGAAGAGGGGGAGCCATCAGAGATGAAGGGGAAGAGTGCGTCCCTGCGTCCCAATCTCCTTCCGCGTGATCGCGGAAAGTGATCACCTTCGACCCGCACCCGGCGGCGAACCGTCCGATCGAGCACGCCGCCCCCCCTTTGGGTGGCTTGCAGCAGCCACGTCCCCGTTTAAGCGCGCTTCGCGGCCGGAAGGCAGAGCGACCTTCGTAGGCCGGGCCGCAGCGCTCAGGCGAGCCGCACAGGCGTGGTGGGGCGGGTGACGTGCGGTAGGCCGCGGGCCGCGCCCGGCGACGGCCGGGAGGCCGGCCGCGGCCGGTTCGGCCGTCGACGGTGAACGCGCGGCCCGCAAGGGGGCCGCACCCGGGGGTGCCAAGCGCGAACGCGCTTGTCCGTTCTACCCTCCCCCTCCAGGACGCGCCGCCGGGAGCGTCCCACCACGAAGAGAGCGTCCCACCAGCTAACCCGCGCTCTATCTAGCCAGATTGCCCGCGTCCTACCTGCTCACAGCCCCAGCAGGCGCGGCCGGACAGCAGAACGCCCGCGTTCCCGCTTGCGGAAAAGCAGGCGAGAAGGCGGGCGGCCCGGCTGGTCAGGAGGCGCAGAGCGGGGCGAGCGCGGTGTAGCAGCCGATGCAGACAGGCAGGGGCACGCTGGTCTCGGCGCCGGTGTCGACACGGAGCAGCAGGCCGGGCTGGGCACCGGTGGTGCAGCCGGTGGCCCCGGTGAGGTGGTGGAAGACGGCGCACAGGCAGCGGCACCCACCCGGCCGGTCCTGCTCCCAGTCGAGCAGGACCGGCAGCCGGAGGGTCAGGATCGGTTCCTCGAACTCGGTCACGCGATGTCCTCGACCTGCTCGGGACCCGGGTCCTCAATCTTGAGCCGCTTGTACATCGCTTCCAGCGCCTGGTCCACGAGGGTCTGCGGGTTGAGGTCGGTCTTCTCGACCGCGACGGTCAGCATCCGGTTGTTCGAGGCGAGGATCCGGACGGAGAGCATCTCGCGCTCCGGGCCGCGGGGCCGGCCCCGGCGGCGAGGAGGACGCCGGGGTGCCTTGGACTTGGACGACTTCGGGGCGCGGCCATCATCGGGCCCGTGCTCCTGGTCGTCGTTGCCGTCCGCAGGATCGCCAGCATTCTCGCTTGCGGAATCGCCTTCGGGTCCGCCGCCGGCGCCCCAGGAATCGGGGTCGTCCCAGTTGGGTTCCGGAGCGCCGGAGGGGGCGGCGGGGTCCTTCTCCCTGCCCTCTTCCTGGTTGTTCTTGGCCTTGTCGAGGAAGCTGGGCATCAGCTCCGTCCCTCCTTCAGGTGGGGCAGCGTGTGGAACAGGACCTCGCGGTAGGCGGCGGTCAGCAGCTTGGCCTCGCGGCCGGGCGCGCTGGTGATCGGCGCACGGGCCGTTCGGCAGGTCTCGCGCACGGCGTAGTTCTTGATGACGGTCGGGAGGACCTGGGCGCCGAAGGTCTCCTGCAGACGGCCGTCCCAGTACCGGTGGATCTCGCGGTACTCGCCGTCGCGCGGCACCAGGTTCCGCACGACACCGGCGACCTCCAGCTCCTCGTTGAGACCGCCGGGGATGTTGTAGTGCTCGATGGACTTGATGGCCTCCGTGGCGCCGAGCCACCCGTCGTTGAGGAGGGTCGAGGGGATGAGGACCTTCCGGGTCGCCAGTAGGGCTGATCCGCCGATCTTGCCGCCGGGCCGGGGCGGCACGTCGAGGAACACGACGTCGACCAGGTCGCGCAGCCCCCACAGAGCGCGCTTCAGGCGGAACTCCATTCCGGTCGCGGGGTCGGTCTCTCGGTTGCCGAACTCCCGGACGCAGGGGAGCACGAAGACGTTCGAGGGCCACTCCTTGCCAGCGCGCACCAGTACGTCCCGCGCGATCTCGGCGGGATCCCTCGGCTTCTTCTCCCGGTCCACGTAGTAGATGTCGTTCACCGACAACTTCGGCTCCGAGACACCCAGCTCGTCGGTGAGCGTGGACCGGGGGTCGAGGTCCACGCCGCCGACCCGAAGGCCCTGCTCGGCGGCGACCGCGATGAGTCCAGCCGTCACCGACGTCTTGCCGACCCCGCCCTTCTCCGAGACCTCGGCGACGGTGTCGAGCCCTTCTACGGCCATCGGTCCTCCCTTCCATGTAGGTAGGGCGAGCCTGTCGACCGCTGAAGCTAAGCGCAAGCTGACCCGCACGCATTCCCGTCCGTCATGCCGCTTGCGGAAAAGCAAGCGAAAGCGGTTGGAGTTTCGGGCCTATCTAGCCAGATAGGCCGCGGTTGACCAGGCAGGGCCACCCAAAGCCGGGGGCGGTCAGCGGATGGCCCGCTTCACGGCCGCGCGGAAGATGTCTCCAGTGGTGATGATCTGGGCTTGGAGCTTGGCCTTCTCCAGGATGGAATCGGCGTCGGGCCGGGACGCCATCGCGGCGCACCAGACATCGAGGAGGGTCACGGCGCCGCTCCGTTCAGCCTCGCGGAAGATGACCTCTGGGCCATCTCCCCATCGGGCCTGCCACTCCCACAGAGCTTTCACGGCCGGGGCGCTCGTCCAGTACGTCGCGCGCACGAGCTGGTCGCCGAGATCGGCGGGGAGGCGGACCGCCATCCGGTCGGTCAGCTTCGTCTTCTCGTCGCCGAACCGGTCGTAGTGGCTCGGGCCGGTGCCGACGCGACGCCCCGGCATCCGGGCGTCCTGGCTGGGCAGCGGCTCGTATGGGCCGTCCAGCGCCTGGGTCTTCAGCTCGGCACGGACGGCACGCGCGACGACCAGGTCCCGGGTGCCGGCCAACTTCCCCTTCGCTCGCATCGCGGCGAACTTCGCCCGGACCCGGCCGCGGGCCTCGCTCTGGGCCTTGCCCCGGAGGAACCGCACGCCCTCGTCCTCCCGGGCCTGCTTCAACCAGTCCCGCTCGGCCTTCAGCCCCGCCTTCACGACTTCGTTGAGGGCCTTGAGGTCAGAGGGCTCCACCGCGACAACGAAAGGGATCACCGACATGGCGCGCAGTCTAGCTAGATAAAGCCAGCCCGTTCGCGCGACCGCGCGCGTGTGGGACGGTCTCACGGGTTCCATCCGTGCTTGCCCAGTTGCTAGCCTTTTCGCTTGCGGAAAAGCGAGTAAACAAGCTAGATAACGCGCGGGAAAAGCGCAGGTCAACCCGCGTTTGACGGTTGTTGCGCGCCCCGGATCTACGCCTTACCTTCGGTTCAAATGAGCTTCAGGAGGTCGTCTTGCCCAGCTCCATCCCGCCGCTTCCCGGTCTCACCCGCTACACCTGGTGGGGCCCCGTACCCGAGGGCCTGTTCACCAAGACCCAGCTCGACCGGGAGGGGCTCAAGCCGGGCTCCGACCCGGTCGGCCAGGTGCTCTATCACGGCAACTGCTACGCCCCGCTGTACGAGAAGAGCGCCGCGGTGCCCAAGCGCGGGTGCTCACCCGCACAGCGCGCCGTCCTCGACCGCGCCCGGGAACTGCAGTACGTGTGCCGACGATGCGGCGACGGCCGCGACTACCCCCTCGGCAGGGGGCGCTGGTGCGAGCCGTGCTCGTACGCCGCCGAGCTGTACGGCGCGCACGCGAAGGCCCAGCGGTTCGCCCGCGAGATCGTCACCGACCCCGCCTCGACCCTCCTCGTGACGGCGGCCGGCCCCGGCGAGTATGCGAAGCCGGAGACGGTCGCGGTCATCCGCGTCCACGACCAGGAGCTGCTGCACGAGGGCCCGGCCGGGGCGTACGGCACACCGGAGCGCGGGGCGCTGCTCGACCGGCTCGATGTTCTCCTGGACGGGCGCCGCGTCGTCCACGAGACCGACCGGGGCCCGGTCAGCCGCTACCCGGCGATGCTCGTCACGCCCCCTGGCAAGCACCTCACCAGCGAGCGCGACAACCTCCACGCGTGGCTGCGTCCGCACCGCGAGAGCGGGGAGAAGGCGGACTACGTCTCGCGGCTGTGGCGGGCCTGGTTCGCCTGGACGAGGGACGAGTGGTCCTCGATGGCGAGCGAACCCTGGGACCAGGAGCGCGGGGTGTGGGTCGCCTGGGACCGCACGGCGCAGGCCGCCGACGACGCCCGGGTCCAGGCTGCGCTCCTGCACCGGATCGCCGGGGGAACCGAGCCGGTGTGGGAGCGGGCCCGGTGGATCGAGGACGGACACGGTGAGCCGGAGCTTCCCCAACGACGCCGCCGGCGGATGACCACGGCGGCCTGACACCCGGGACGAGAGCAGGGCCCGCGCCAGCACCGGCGCGGGCCCTCGCGCTATCCGGCGGCGGGCTCCAGGCCGTCGAGGAGCGACGGCTCCCACACCCGTACGCCGACCGGCGCGGGCCCGCGTCCCAGCTCCCGAGCGGAGGCGTTCGCGGCCTCGGCCGCCCGCATCGTGTTGTCGTACAGCTCCGGCCACGTCCAGTACATGACGTACGTGACGGCGTCGGACCACACGTACGAGAGCATCAGCCGGGTCAGGCGCGGGACGTCCTTGCGGGTGCGCTCCAGCTCGTGCGCCCACACGACGTCCATCTCCTCTAGTCGCACCGAGGCGAGGTCGGGGAACTTCCGCCCGCCGGTGCCCAGCCCGACCGTCATCTCGATCCCCTCGGGCAACTGCCACTCCTGGCCGGCCGCCGGGTTCGGCTCGCGGCGCCGGATCTCCCGCTCGGTCACCACCAGGTGGCGCCGGTCGCGCTCGATGTAGTGGGCGAGGTCGACCACCACCAGGTCGTGACGCAGCTCGGCGAGCTTGGGGCGGGCGACGTCGCCGTCGATGCCCGCGGCCGTCATCCCGGCCCGGGTCAGCGAGTGCACGCGCGGGACGTCGGCGAGCATCCGCCGGCCCTCGACCAGACCCAGCTCGGCGAGGGCGCGCATCCGCCGCTCGACCACCTTCACCGACAGGTCGAAGCCGCGGGCGATCTGCGGTGCGGTCGTCCCCCGCCAGCGGCCCACCCACTTCAGCAGCTCCAGGTCCCGGGAGGTGAGTTGCCACCGCCTGCCCTGCTCCACGACGGCCCCCTTCGTGATCACTCGGTCCAGGCCGCGAGTGTAAAACCGGGTGTTTCTAGCCCATGCCCCAGGGTGTTCCGAGGGTGTTCCCGGCCTGCCTCCCCACAGTGGCGCTGAGCTGGTGGTTCGCCCCGTCCCGACCGACACCACACCCACCCTTCGTCCCTCTGAGTGGGTGTGGTGTCGGTCGGGACGGGGCTGAGGTCAAAGAAGGATGGGGGAGGCAGGTGGGTGGTGAGGGTGGATCAGGACAGTGGAGACAGGAGTACGAGGGTGGAAGGGCAGCAGGGAGAGCGGGGGAGGGGAGGCAGACATCTGGGGAGCGGTGGGGTCGTTGGGCCGGGCATGACGTGGTTGGAGAAGGCCGGGCCGGGAGTGGAGCAGCGGGCGGAAGCGGTGGTCGACGCGGCGTGCGAGCTGGTCGACGCGGTGACGCCGAGGACCTGGAGCGCGGGCGCGGTCGAGGACGCGGTGGACGCCATCGACATGCTCGCCGAGGCCCTCGCGGCGATCGACCCGCAGGCCGCGAGAGCCCTCGCGGCGGTCCCGGCCGCCACCGCCGCACTGCGCAGCCGACTCGCTCCGGCCGCCGCCGAGGACGTCCCCGAGGTGCGCGCGCAGGACTCGGGACGGCCGCGCCGGCGCGGACTCGGGCCCGGCTGGAAGGGCGTAGGGGCCACCGGCTGAACCGCCGCGTGGGCCACCAGGAAGTGGTGGACGAATCCCGGGGTGTTCCGGCGGAACGGCCCAGGCGGGCGGGCGAACGGGTCCACCGGATCAGGGCCGATGCCGCGCCGAGTAAGGGGTTGAGGTGATGTGCGGGCGAAGGGGCGGCGGCCGGAGGCGAGGCGGGTACCCGGGGTACCCGGACCGATCATCGGAGCGGCGCGGCCATGTCGAGGTGTCGCCCACGGGAGACGGCTGTCCCCGTTCCAGGGGTGTCCATCAACCGATCGTTTCTTGGACAGTCCGGCCGAACGCCGGGATCTACCCCCTGCGGGTGAGTCTGCGTGTCCAACAAGTGTGTTCAGAAACTCAGACTGTCCAACAACCTACGGACCCCCTTTTCCGTACAGTGATCACATGACGACACCTTCCCAGTGGGCAGAGGGCGGCGACGACGTCCTGGCCGCGTTCCCCGCGAACACCACCGGCGTGCTGATCGGCTACGCACGCGTCTCCACGAAGGGCCAGCTCCTCGACCGGCAGATCGCCGCCCTGGAGAACGCCAACTGCGCCCGGGTCTTCTCCGACAAGCTGTCAGGCAAGAACGCCGAGCGCCCCGAGCTGTGGAAGGCGCTTGACTACGCGCGCCCCGGGGACACCATCGTGGTCCCCTCGCTCGACCGGCTCGGCCGCTCCATCCAGGACCTCATCGCGATCGTCAGCGGCTTGCGCAAGCGCGGCATCGGCTTCCAGTCGCTGCACGAGTCGCTGGACACCACCACGCCCGGCGGCCGACTGGTGTTCCACGTCTTCGCCGCACTCGCCGAGTTCATCCGCGAGCTGATCGTGCAGGGCACGGTCGAGGGACTGGCGGAAGCCCGCGCCCGCGGCGAGCGCATCGGCCGCCCCCCGGCGATGAGCGCAGAGCAGATCCGCCACGCCCGCGCGATGCTCTCGGACCCGGACGCGTCGATCAGCTCCATCGCGAAGCTGCTCGGGATCTCCCGCACGACGCTCTACAAGTACGTGCCGGAGCTGAAGGCCGGAGGGCGGCCCGCCGTGGGCGGCGCGAGCCCCACGGCGGCGCTGGAGGCCGCTGAGAGCCGCTGAGAGCACCACAGGGCACCAACGGGGCCCCGGAGTCGTCCACGGACGGCCCTGGGGCCCTTCTCGCGTCTCCACGCCGATCTCCAGTCCGTCAGGAGCGGTCCTGTGGTGAACGACTCTGGCAACGGGTGGATACGGCGTAGCCACCACGGCGGCCAGGGCGACCGACGCGCGCGCCCGCGAAGGACGGTCCAGAAAGTCCAGAAACTCGGCACGCCGAGCACGACCAGGAGCAGCGCGAGGTTCCCCGCGCCCCGGGGCCGGCGCCGACCGGTAGCGGGGCGATTCGGCGGGTTCGCCAGGCGCACCCAGCGGCGCACGCTGCGACCGGAGGTGACCCCTTCCCCGCGCAGAGGACGCCCCAGGGAAGTAGTCGGCGCCCGCGGCCTCGCTGAATCACGGCGCTGACCTCGGGGTTCACTTGCTCTGGGGGCGTGGCCCGATGCGACCAGGAGCGCGACCAGGAGCGCGACGTGAGGCGCGATGTGAGGCGCGACCAGGAGTGCGACCAGAGGCGCGACCAGGGGGAACGGGGACGGCAGCGGACGCCGGGATCGAATCCGACTTCGCCAAGACCCCTCTGTAGGGAAGTAGTCGGTGTGCGCGAGCTTCGGCGTCGGCCACGACCACGCAGGTCAGCCCACCGCGCCGACGACGACCGCCATGATGATGAGGCGCCCTGCGAAGCGCTCCCCGCGGCGTCCTGCTGAGCGCCCTGGTGGACGTCCTGCAAGGCGCCCTGCAACGCGCCCGGCGTCCGACGTCGCCGACGACGGCGTTGAACCCGCTGGGCGCGACTTCGTACGTCGACCGGCCGGAGGGGGTGCCGTACAGAAGTAGTCGGCGTGCCGGAGCGACGGCGCTGCACCTTGACCACCCAGCTCAGCGGCACGCGACGTCGGCGGCCGCCACCGAGTGGAGGCCAGTTGTAGGGCAAGCCGTAGGGCCAGTTGTAGGGCCACTTGTAGAGCAAGTTGTCAGGCAAGTTGTAGGGCAAGCCCGCGAGCGAGGACCAAGGTATCGACACTCCGGTGTCGATACGGCCTGGCCCACGGGCGTCCAAGGCCGCGCTCGGGTTCCCCGGTCAGCGCCTCTGCTTCGGCCCGGACTGGCCCTGCGCCGGCGGCCGGTAGGAAGGGCTGCTCTGGTGCACGACACGGGCACTCTGCTGTGCCTGAGCCTTCTGCAGGTCCGCGCGGGCTTTCACCTCGGACTCGTGGAGCCTGGGGTGTTGTTCGGCGATCCGCTCGCGCAACTGCTTCTCGGTGCGGGCGTCCTTGGCGGTGGCCCGGTACATGGCGGCGTTCTCCCGCGCTGTGGCCGCCTGGCCGTGGAACCGAGCGACCCGCTTCTCGTCGCCGGTGTCCTTCTGCTGGGCACGGGCGGGCACCTTCACCTCCCGCATCTCGGTGAGCCGGGTCGCGAGGGTGTCGACGTCCGGGGCCTGGCGCTCGGTGGCACCGAGGACGGTGACGTACGGGCTGTCCCGCAAGACCTTCCACGCGTCAGCGGCGGCTTGCCGGGCGGCGGATCGGGCGTCGGCACCCTCGCGCCACGCGGCTGCCCGGTCCTCCTCTGCCTGCTTGGTGAGCTGGGTGTGTTCCTTGCGGGAGGTGCCCGCCATGCGCAACGCGAAGCGGCTCTTGTCGTCAGAGGCCCCGAGGATCCGAAGGTGCTCGTCTGCGGTCGCGGCGACCTCGGCGGCAGCCTGCTCCCGGGCTTGCTCGGCACGGGCGGCGGTCAGGTGCTCGTCCGCCTGGTCCAGCAGCACGTAGATGGGCGCCACCTCAATCTGGCCCAGGCTGGTTCCGCCGGCCTCTGCCTCGGCGATCTCCTGGAGCAGTGCCCGCTCGGATTCCTCGGCGGTGGCCGCGGCCTGGTCCTCGCGCCGGGCGTCGACGGGTCCGGTCGCGATGAGCTTGGTCAGTTCCTGGTCGGTGTGGCCGCCGTACGGGCGCTCGCTCCAGGCCCGTGTCCCGGCCAGCTCCCGTTCCTCGCGCATCTCGACCAGACGCTTCTTCTGCTCGTCGCTCAGCCGGTACTCGCGCTGCCGGGCTTCGTCGTGGCGTTGGTCGTGGTGTGTGACCGACCGGGCGCGGGCGGCCTTGGAGCTGACGGTGCGCGTAGGAGAGGGCACGACGGCCGGGGCCGGCGGCTCGTGCAGTAGATCGGAGACCATCGAGTCGGGCCGCGACTGCCCGAGGAACCGGGCGTAGGCGTCGACGGCGCGCTCCAGGCGCTCCTTCTCGGTCCGGGCGTCACCGAGCCGGGCCCGGGTGTCCTCGCTCTCGATGACCGCGAGCGGCAGCCACAGGTGGTTGGCCTTCTTGCCTCGGGTCAGGCCCGGATAGGCCGCGTGGGCGTTGGCTCCGTGGCCGTACATCAGGGACGTGTCACAGGTCATCCCCTGCGATGCGGCGATCGTCATCGCGTACCCCAGCGACAGGGCACCGGAGGCGACTTGGTCCGGCGTCAGCCACGCGGACACGTAGGCGTCGTCCTGGCCGCGCTCGCGGGTGCGCCACGTGATCTCGACCCGCCCGTCGTCGGCGAGCTGGCTGACGACGGCCCGGTACCCGTTCAGCAGGTCCGGCCCTTCGCCGCGCCTCGACCTGTAGTCGTTGACGCGGACCCGTACGGCGTCGCCCTCGGCGAGGGTGAGCCGGTCCCCGCCGGGCAGCGCGTAGGTCCGCTCGTCACCGAGTTCGCCGGCGGCGCGGCGGATCTGCTGCGCCCCCAGGTTCAACGCGTCGACGTCGGCGTTGCGGGCGGCGAGGACCACCAGCTCGTCCAGGAGGTCGTGGGTGTCGGGCCAGCGGTCGCGCCGGAGCTCGTCCCACGTCGTGAGGATCTGCGAGCGGGCCTCGTCCGCCGACTCGGTGGGGTGGACACGGCCGCGGTCGGCGAGCAGCCGGAGCGCCTGGTCGTGGTCGCCGGTCCGCCACACCTCCAGCGCGTGCCGTTCGGCGGCGTCCTCCTGGCGGCGGTTCTCGTGCAGGGTGAGCCCGCCGACCAGCCGGTGAGTCTCCTTGAACCAGCCGCCGGCCCCGATCGCCTGGAGCTGGAGCGGGTCGCCGATGCCGATGATCTGCGTCCCGGTGCGGGCCGCCTCGCGCATGAGGACCTCGGCCGCCCGGTCGTCCACCATCGTGGCCTCGTCCACGACCAAGACGTCGACGCCGGTGAGCCCGCTCCCGGTACGGATCTGCTGGAGCCAGGCCGCGACCGTACGCGCCGGAATCCCGGACGCCTGGTTGAGCTGCTGGGCGGCCACCGCGCTCAGGCACGCGCCCGCGTACGTGGTGCCCGTGGCGTCCCACCCGATCCGGCACGCCTCCATGAGCGTGCTCTTGCCCGCCCCGGCGACGCCGACGATGGTGTCGATGCCGTGCCCGCCGGTCAGCAGCCGGGTTACCGCCGCGCGCTGTTCCTCGGACAGCTCGAAGCCGACCGCGACCTGGAAGACGTCGATAGCGGCGGCCGACTGATCGGGGGTCAGCGCGGTGCGGCCTTCGCCGTGCCGGGTGAGCGCCTGGTCCCGTACGTACGCCTCGGCGTCGAGGATGTCCTGGGTGGTGTAGCGGGCGGTCGACGTCATGACGTTGGACCCGTAGTCCGGCACGCGTACCGCGTACCCGGCCACGTCCAGGACGTCGTCGACCAGCTCGTCCAGGCGGCCGACCTCGTCCGCGTCCAGGCCGTGCGGCAGGGCGTTGCCGACCGCCGCGAGCAGCTGCGCGCGGCTGAACGTCTTCGCGCTCGCGGTGAGCCCGGTCTCGGGGTGGAACACGATCTGGGCGAGGTCGGACGGCGGGGGAATCCGGGGTCCGCCGGGGCCGTCGACGGTGGGGCCGCTGTCCGGGCCGGGCGGTCCCGGGGCGGCGGCCGCGACCATCGCGTCGACGTCGACCCCGGCCTCCTCGGCACGCTGCCGCCAGCTCTCCCGCATCGCCGCAGCGTCGGCGCCGTGCTTGGCGCGCAGGGTCTCGGCGGCGGCACGGTCGCGCTCCTGGCGCCCGGCCTCGTCACCGGCCAGATCCACGATCCTGCCGTGGCGGCGGGAGAACAGGTCGCGTACGGGTTCGCCGATCCCGTCGACCTCCCACGCTCCGGTGCGCTCAGCCTGCTGCCGGCGTACGCCGAACCGGGCGTGGGTGAGGGCACGGACGCGGGCCTTGAAGTAGGCGTCGGCGGGGGCGGCGTGCCGGTGCAGGTCCTGGCCTGAGTTAGCGATCGAGCGCCACTGGCCGTCCTCGCACAGGCCCATGTTGGCGATCGTGATGTGCAGGTGAAGGTGCGGGTCGCCGGGCATCCCATCGCCCATCGGACGTGCCGACTGGTGCTCCACCGACCACGCCAGCAGACCACCGGTCGCGAGCCGGACCGGCTGTCCGTCCTCGGAGCCGACCGCGTACCCGACCCAGCGCTCCACCTGACGGATCGTGTCGACCTTGGCCTGGTGCACCAGGTCGCGATACTCCCGTGCGTCCGCCTCGCTCATGAGCCCCGGCAGGACGCTGTCGGACTTGGGGAGGTCCAGCATCAGGTCCCAGCCGCGCACCCGGTCGTCCACGCGGGCGTCGGCGTGCTCGCGCGCTTCGGCCAGCTCCCTCTCCCCGTAGACGTCGTCCAACGAGAGGCCGGCGGCGCGGGCGAGCTTGTGCAGGGTGCCCACCTGCATCCGGTGCCGGTCGCCCTGGCGGTGGACCATCCGCTGCTGCTGCGCGAGCACGGCCTGTTGCTTCGGCTTGCCCTCCAGCAGATCCGCGGCCGCCACCCCGCGCTCCTCGGCGGCGGCCTCGATCGCCTCCACCAACCTGGCGGTCGTCAGCTTCGCCAACGGGTGCGCGCGGGCGGACGTCTGCGTACGGATCAGCCGGGCGCCGGTCTCGGGATGGCAGCCGCTCATGAGCTGCCGGGCGGCCTGCTTGCCCTCCTCGTCCAGCACGGCGCCGGCGGTCAGCCCGACCGCCGCGAGACCGCTGCCCATCCACACGAGCGGGGAGTCCGTCTCCTCCCGCAGCCGGTACTCCAGCGCCGGGTCGGCCACCTCCTGGACGACGTCGTCGGCCGCCACGACCGAGCACCCGGCCTGCTCCCGCAGCCGGTACTCAACCTGCTCGTCGTCACGGATCGCTGTCACCCAGGCCACCGGCCACCCCCGTTCGTGCTGCCCCGTCAGCGAGGCTTGTGCGCTTGTGCGTTCCCGGCGTGCCGGGGTTCCCCGACAGGGGAACCCCCTTCGTGCTTCCCCTGTTTTTGATCATGACCGGAACGGTCGGAGTCGACCAGGTTGATCGTCGCCGGGGTCCATCACCGTACGGCCGGATTCGCTGCTCACCAAACGAGTGATCAGCCTCAGAACGGCCAGCATCGACAACCGTGAGTTGTCGCACGACGATGCGGAGGCTCGTCGCAGATCCTCCGGGCTCAGCCGCTGTGCTCATGTCTGTGCGGACGCCTGCGACGTACGCTCAGACGGAAGCGACCCCCGGCACTTACCCTGCCGGGGGTCGCTTCGGTGGTGGCGCCGGATCAGGTCAGGGCCCGGCGATGATCCAGAGGATCAGCACGGCGTCCAGGTCCCGGTCGTGGCGGTAGACGACGGTGATCCCCCGCCCGCCGGTCTGCTCGGGGAGCAGCTCGATGGCGTAGGACTCGGAGCGGGGGTCGGCGTCCGGCAACCCGCGGGCGTGGTCGGGGGTGGGGTCTTCCTCCAGGGAGGCCCGTACCGACATGACGGCCGTCCGCTCGCCCGTGCTGAGGTCGGAGCGCAGGATCTTCTCGGCGGCGTCGCTGTAGAACGCGTAGGTCACCTGGCGTTCCCCTCGGCCATCTTCTGGCCCAGCTCGAAGGCGACGTCCTCGGTGCTGCGCATCAGGGCCGCCATCGCCTGCGGGTCGCACCGCAGCAGGACCCTGTGCCGGTACGCCTGGGTGATCTCGCGGACGCGGGTGAGGTCGTCCAGGTCCGCGTCCGCCAGCTCCTTCTCGAACTTGTCGGCGTCGCCGGGGATGCCCCAGACGCTCAGGGCGGTGCGCAGCTCGGCGAGCGTGCGCATCGGCGGCGCGACGTCGTGGTGCTCGGGTTGTGCGGTCACTGCCCCTCCTTGGGTCGGTGGTGTCGAGTCTCCTACGCCCTCGCGCTCGGGACAGCCTCTTCGAGCGCCACGATGACGAGGGCGTGGTCGACCAGGCGGTGCGCCGGGATCTCCCCTCGATCGGCCTTCTCCCGGAGCGCCGGCAGCTTGCCGAGCACGACGACCAGGAGGTCGAGCAGCGCACCGAGGATCCGCGGCCGCGCCTCGGTGAACGCCTCCCACAGCTCCGACTCCGGCCGCGGCGCGGTGATGCGGCTCAGCTCCACGACGACCGTGCGGTCCACCAGGTCGGCCCGCAGCTCGTCGGGGTCGATGGTCCCGGCGAGGATGACCGCCCGGCTGGGCTCCTCGGTCGTGACCGGGGTGTCGGTGTAGAGGGCGCGCCGCACCACGGTTCCGCCCGTCACCGCACGGCACAGGTGGTCCGAGGTCTCGTCGGGGATGCGGGTGACGTTGTCGAACACGGAGACCGACGCGGCCTCTGCCGCCCGCCAGGCGTCGTCGTTGTGGGGGAGCCGGCCGAAGGGCACCACGGCCGGGTCCAGGAGGTTCGCGAGCATCCGGGCCGCCACGGACTTGCCGCTGCACTGCCCGCCGGAGAGGAGCAGCACGGGGCGCGGGATCTCGGGGATCAGGCCGGTGACGAGCCAGGGGACGATGCTCGCCCACGACTCGTCTGTGACGTTCAGCAGGTCGCGCAGCTCGGTCAGCGAGCCTCCGCTGACGGGCGGGAGCGGTTCGGTGTTCGGGTTCATGCCGGTCCTTCTGATCGGCCGGGGCCGCTGATCGGCCCCGGGGTCCTTCTGTCCAACGAGCGGTGGTGTCGGTCAGTCCTTGTACGCGATGGGGCTGAGCCCGGAGTGGGCCCGGTTGAGCGCCTCGAACAGGGTCTGCGCCGCCGCCTTCGCCTCGGCGAGGCCGTCGTACGTGGCGGCGAGGTCGGTGTCGAGCGTGTTCCTGTCGCTGCGCAGGTTCCCGCTCGCCTCCAGGTGCTTCACCAGGGCCTCGGTCTGCTCCAGGGCCTGGGGCAGGACCATCGCCGCCTGGGAGAGGTTGCCGACCACGCTGTAGGCGTCGCCGGGGAACTCCCAGTCCTCGTCTCCCCGGGTCGGGGCGAGCGTGGCGTGGTTGAGGGCACGGAGGGCCTCGTACGCGTCGTCGGCGAGCCTGGCGGGCGTCTTGTCGGTCATGGGGTCGGTCTCCTCTGGGATGCGGTTGTGGTCGTCTCGGTGGTCGTCGTCAGCCGTCGAGCTCGGCACGGAAGCGCCGGGTGCGCTCCTCCCCGTCGAGGACCGCCTGGCGCACGGCCTCGTCCTTGATCTGCTCGGCGGGGTGCAGCAGTCGGCCCGCGCGGTAAGCGCGAGCGAAGGCGACAGCGGCCGTGGCGGTCTTCGCGCCGTCCAGGTCCTGCCCGGCGAAGCGCTGGAAGGTCTCGCCGTCCTGTGTGCGCTCCTTGCCGAGCCGGGCCTCGAAGGCGTCGAGCGCGCTGCGCAGCCCGCTCACCTTGTCCCAGGCGTAGTAGAGGTTGCCGTCCTCCATAGCGCCCGCGATGCGGCCGAAGTGGTCGACAACGCGGGCGTACTCCTCGGCGAGGTTGTTCTCGGGGGTGGAGCCGCCAAGCAGGGTGTGCAGGTTCGTCATGGGGTGGTGCCTTCCTTGTGGGGCGAGCCGGGGCCGCCGTGATGGCGGCCCCGGTTTCATCCTGTCGTGCGGTTCGGACAGTGCTGGGGCGATCAGGCGATGTCGCCCGGAAGGGGACCACCACGGCCGCCGTCCAGGTCGACCATGAGCATGTCGGTCGGGTTCAGGGCCTGGGAGAGGCTGGGGACCTGGTCGAGGATGTCGGCGTGGTCGAAGGCCAGCGACGGCAGGCTGGAGGCGGGCCACCAGCGGGCCGTACGGGCGTCGTCCCCGGCGAGGATCGGGGTGCCGGCCGGGACGATGGCGAGGAACGCGGCGGTGACGTACCGGCCGCGCGGGTCGCGGTCGGGCCGGTCGAAGACGCCGATCTCCCGCAGGTCGGAGGCCAGGACTTGGACGCCGGTTTCTTCGGCAAGCTCACGCACGGCCGCCTCGATGGCGGTCTCTCCCCTGTCCACGTGACCACCCGGGAGCGCCCACGCGCCCTCGTGCGGCGGCCATCCGCGCTCGATAAGCAGCACGTCGCCGTCCGGCGTCATCGCGATCACGTCGGCGGTGTAGCGGATGCTCTCGGGCTCGGGTTCGGTCCGGTTGTGGACTCCGGCGGGCAGGAGGTCCTGGTCGACGTCGCGGTGCTCGATGGTGACCGCGTCGCCGACGTCGCGCAGCAGCTCGTACGAAGCGCGGGCAAGGCCGACGCTGCGGTGCCGGCCGCCGGTGCATCCCCACGCGATCGTGACGTCGGCTCCGGTGTCCTCGGCGAGGCCGCGGGCGGTGGCGACCGCGTTGAACGCGAGCCGCTCGGCGCCCGGGGTGGTCATGACGTGGTCGTACACCTCCTGGTCAAGGCCCGTGTGGTGCTTCAGCTCCGGGTTGTGGAACGGGTTGCGGAGCAAGGCCCGGAGGTCGAAGACCAGGTCGGCCGTGGGGGCGGGGCTGTGGCCGTAGCCGAAGGAAACAATGTGGATGCTCATGGGTCAGCTCTCCTCGAAGCGCTTGACGGCGCAGGGCGGGCAGAGGGGGATCTGCCGGTGGTCGGTCTCCTCGGGGTAGAGCGCGGTCGAGAACGGGTCGGCCATGACCTCCACGTCCGGCTTCTGCTTCCCGCACTCCTCGCACCGCTTCAGCAGCGGCGCCAGGAGGTCGAGGGCGTGGCGGATGCGGTCGCCGGTGCTGTCCTGGACGACGCCCTGGGCCTCGTCCAGCAGCTCCGTGACGCGGTCGATGTCGTCGTGGTCGACCTCGGTCACCGACACCGAGATGGTGCCGACGACGTCGGCGACGGCGGCGAGGACGCCGGTGTCGGGCTTGGTCGGGTCGTACAGGGCCTGGAGGGCGGCGGCGTGCGGGCCGACCTCCTCGGTGCGGCACGCGGCGTCGCGGATGCGGTCGAGACCGATGCGGACGATGGCGACGGCCGCCTGCAGTTCCTGGTCGAGGCTGAGCTTCGGGGTGCGTTCCACTGAATTCCTTCCGGGGTGAGAGACGCAGTATCTAGCTGGATTGTCCGGGATTTCGCAGGTCAGAGCGCCGCGATAAGGAGGGCGGCGACTCCGAGGAACAGGTGGTGGAATGACTGGTCCAAGGCATAAGCGCCGGTCCCGAGCGTGGCGGCGGGCTTCCCCTCGGCGGTGACGGGGTGCGCGGGGTGGGCGCCGGTGCCCAGCGAGTAGAACTCCGTCTTGCCGGTCACCTTGGCGAGCCAGGCGAGCGTCGACCTGCGGTCCGCCCACCAGTGGGTCGCCGCGTCGATGCCGAGGCCGGCTACCAGACCGAGGACCGTGACGGGCAGGTCGAGCACCAGGACCACCGCGGCGAGCGCGATGCCCTTGGTGATCGTCAGTCCGAAGACGTGGCGCGCGTCGGCGAGGCGTCCGGCCCATCCGGCGCGGCCCTTCTCGGCGGCCTGGTGCGAGGTCTGCACCCAGTGGTCGCCCACCGAGTGTGCGATGAACAGCGCGACGAACACGGCGGCGAAGACTGCGGCTGCGGTCATGAGTGCTGGGCTCCTTCGTCAGGTGGTGCGGGGCGGGAGAGGGTCAGCGGCCGGCGCGCGCGGCCCATGCGCCGTCGAGGCCCCGGCGGATCTCCACGCCGGGGCCGGAGATGCGGCCGGGACCGGCCTGGACGCTGCCGGGCTGAAGCGCGTCCAGCTCCTGGAGCAGGGCCGCCACCTGGGCCGCCAGCTCCAGCGCCTTCGCGTTCTCGTCTGCCGTGGGCATCGTCTGTCGCATGACATCTCCGATCGGGTTTCCGCTCGCTTTTCCGCTTGCGGTTTTGCTAGCTGTTTCGCTTGCCTTGACTCCATAATGCAGACTCTGAGTCGGCATGTCTACGGGTTCGCAGACTCCGAGTCGGCATAATGCGTGTCTGTGCAGGTCAGCCCCACGAAAAAGAATCTCGATCCGGGGGCCGGTCGTCTGCTCCCCCGGCTCACACGGGGCGTGATCTGCGCCTCACTGCCCCGCGCGTCGGCCCAGCACACAGCCCGGGAACCGGCCGTCTGGCCGTGGGTCCCCGGGCTGTATGGCCACCCAAAAGCGGGGGCGGGTGTCGCTGGGGGCGGGCCGTACCCGGGTGCCGGTCAGTTGACGGCGGCGGGCTCCGGCTCCTCCTGGTCGTGGTCGAGGTGCTCCTCCGTGGCCGCGTCCTCGCCGCCGGCGGACTCGATGTCGAGCAGCGGCTCGGGGAGGCGGTAGCCGCGGCGGACCCGGGCGGCGTCCAGGTATCGGGCGGCCTCGTCCTCCCGAAGCTCGATGCGGTGGAGGCCGAAGACGAGCGCGGCGAGATCGGCGGGGGCGGCGGGCGCCTCCAGGGGGCCGACCAGCTTGTCGGCGGCGCGCATGAGCTTGTTGTGGCGCTGCTGGGCTCGGCGGTTCTCGAACATGGCGGGTCTCCCTCTCGTCAGTTGTGGACGGCGGTGTCGTCGGCGTCGGCCTCTTCGCACGCCTTGCTGCAGTACGGGCCTCGGTGGTGGATCGGGGCACCGCACAGGGCGCACTCGCCGGGCTCCGGCTCCAGGTCCTCGTACGCGTCCCACTTCGGCTCGTCGGACCACGGGTCGTCCTCCGGGTCCGGGGCGGGGCGCAGGCCGGTGACCTGGTCCAGGAGCACCCAGAGCCGGTCTCCGGCGGGGCCGTACTCCGGCGCGACGATCGAGACGTACGTGCCGTGGGCGACCTGGCCGTAAAGGTCGCGGTTCAGCTCGGGCCACTGGATGGCCATGTCGGCGCGGCTGATCCGGCCGCCGAACGCGGTCATCGGCTCGCCGTCGCAGGTCGTGGCGATGACCGGCTCGTCCTGGACGCCGACGCCGCGCCGGTGGTCGTTGACGCGGACGAGCAGGCCGGCCCCGGTCGCGGCGTCGACCAGGCGGTGCAGCAGCTCGGCGTCGGTGACGACCAGCTCGACCGCGGCGCGCTGCTCCCACCACAGGCCGTTCGCTCCCGTACCGGCGAACCCGGGCTGCGAGCAGGTGGTGATGTACCCGGCGCGGCACAGGGCGGCGAGGCTGGGCACCAGGTGCTCGGTCTCCTCGTCGGGGCCGTAGCGCGGGGCGTAGCCGGGGCGGGACGCGATCTCGCCCTCCAGCCAGAGGGCCATGAGTTCGCCGAGGTCGGCGACGGTACGCGCGGACGTCCAGCGGCGCCGGTCGGCGCGGCTCATCCACGGGAGCGTGAGCTTCATGGTCAGCCCTTCACAATCATGTGCTCGGGGTGGCGACCGCCCATGTGGGACACGCACTCCGGGCAGTCCTCGCGCGGACCGAGGTGCTTGTGCTGCGCGCGGCTGTCGTACGCGTGCAGCCAGCACTGGCGGCACTCGCCGGGCGGGGGGTTCAACGCCTTCTTGCTCGCCATCGGGGTCTCCGCTCTCAGTGGTTCACGTTGGTGGTGGACCGGCCGAAGCCGCGGTTCGTGTTCGTGACGTGCGTGGTGTTCTGGATCGTCGTGCGGCTCATCGCGGCGGGGGCGACCTTCCAGGCGACGATCGCGATGGCCAGCCACATCAGGGCGCCGGTGCCGAGTCCGGCGAAGGCGCCGATGGCCTGGCCGACGCCCCAGCCGGTCCCGGCCGCGAGCACGCCGCCGGCGGCGATGCGCTGGGCCCGCGGGTCGAGGAGCGGCTGCGGGGTGAGGTCGCGGGGCGGCATCGGCTGCATCGGGGCCGGGGCGGCGGACCGGCGCATCGGCACGAGCTGCCCGTAGGCGTCCGGCACCCAGACGACCGGGTCGTTCTCGGCGTACAGCTCGACCGGTCCGGTGAGCGGGGCCTGGACGGGGAGGCGGTAGTGCGGGGTGGTGTCGACGTCGTACGGGCGGTACGGCTGCACCGTGGCCTCGGTGCGCGGGAGGTGGGGAGCGCGGTCGGTGCTCACGGTGGTGACCTCGGCTTTCTGGTTCGAGAGGAGGGTCCGGCCCCCGGGGCTCGGGGGCCGGACCTCGGATCAGTCCTGCGTGGTGCGGTACTGCTTCGTGCGCTTGGCGACGTGGTCGCGGCTGAACTCGGTGGCCTCGGCGGCGTCGAGCTGGAGGGCCTCGCCCTTGTCCAGCTCGGCGGCGATGGCCTGCCACATGACCTCGTCGGCGGCGGCCTTGGCCTTCTCCGCGTCCTCGTGCGCCTGGTCGCGGGTCTTCTTCAGTTCGGCGATGCGGGCCTTGGCGGCGGCGCGGGTCTCCTTGTCGGGGCGGGGCATTTCTGGCTCCGTTTCGGTGTCGGGGATGATGTGGCTCCCCCCGCTGCCCTTGCGGAGCGGGATCGGGGCCCGTGGCGGCCGGCGGACCTTGGCCGGGATGGCGGCCGCCACGGGGCGTCCCTACTTGCTCGCGGGGATCGCGGGGGAGGGGACGGTGTTCTCGGCGGCCGTGGCCACCGCCTGGAGGACGTCGCGGGTGGAGTCGGCGGCGCTCCCCAGGTGCTCGGTGAGCGTGCCGTATCCGAGGTCGCGGGCGCGGGCCTTCAGGGCGGTGAGGTAGTGCCAGGTGTCGTGCAGCTCGTCGTGCAGGTCGAGCAGGCCGGGCTGGAACGCGAGGGAGTCGGTCAGGGTGTTCGCGCCGTCCCAGTGGTTCTTGGCCCGGTCGGCGAGGGTGTTGAAGCAGTTGTCGGCGATGACCTCGCGGACCTCCTCGGCGGACTCGTACGCGTGGGCCATGCCGACCAGGCCGTAGAGGAAGGTCACGAGGCGGTTGGGCTTCTTCACTGCTGTCTCCCCTGCTTGCTTTTCTGCTGGCGGGATTGCTTGCGGTTCGGGACCGGGGCCCGGGGCGGTCGGCGGATTCCTGGCCGGGATGGCGACCGCCCCGGGGCGAAGTCAGCGGTTGCGCTTGCGGCCGGAGACCGTGTTGGCGCGGACGTTCAGGTGGCTCGCGCCACGGGTGACGACGTCGCCGGAGACCGTGGTGGCGTCGATGCTGCCGGTGGCGGCCGGGGTCGCGGTGACGTGGACGTCGCCGGAGACGGTGTTGGCACGGAAGTCGCTGCCGCTGTACTCGCCGATCTCGATGTCACCGGAGACCGAGGTGACGTCGACCCTCGCCGCGACCTTGTCGACCTCGAAGTCTCCCGAGGTGGTGTTGCCGCGCAGGGTGTGGACGCTCTTGGCTTCCACGTCGCCGGACACCGAGCGGACATCCAGGGTGTGGAGCGTGCCGCGCAGGACGGTCAGGTCGGCGCTGGTGGTGTTGAGCCGGACCGAGGAGGCGGCCGGGAGCTTCACGTCCACGATGATCTGGCCGGAGCCGACGCCACCGACGACGGTGCCGGCCTCGGCGACGACGCGGCCGTTGGACACGATCTGACGGCCGCCCATGAAGATGTCGCCGCCGGACATGACCACGCCCGTGTTGCTCCCGCTGAAGCTGTAGCTGGAGAAGTTGTTGCCGCCGATCTGGACGCTGGTGTGGACGCCGCCACCGCCGGGGAGCTTCGGCACCCGGATCTCCATGACGTTGTGGCCGTTGGAGTCCCGCTCGTCCATGACGGTGTCGTTGACCGCGTCGGCCATCGGGCCCTCGTCGTCGGCGGTGCGGACGGTGACCTCGGCGGACTTCAGCGTCGGGTCGACCGTGACGTTCACGGCGCCGATGTGGCTGATGATCTCGGCCCAGATGGTGCCCATGGTGGTCGCGGTGAAGGTCTTCTGCGTGCTCAAGGTGATCTCCTCAGATCCTGTGTCCGCTTGCATTTCCGCTTGCGGTTTTGCTGGCCGTTTCGCTTGCCGTGACTCCATAATGCAGACTCCGAGTCGGCATGTCTAGCTTTTGCAGACTCCGAATCTGCACAATTTTCGTTCTCGGAGGTCAGGGCCCCTTGGGGCGGTCGCTGGTGACGGTGTTGTTGACGACGGAGTTGTTCTTGCCGTGGATCTGGACGGTCGAGGACGACTGGCCTCGGGACTCGCGCACCAGGCGGGCCGCCTCGTTCACGGCACCCCGCGCGGCGGCGGCCTCCTGCGCGGTAGGAGGCCGGGTGATGGCGCGGGTGGTGGTCTGCCCGTTGACCTGCTGGCCGTTGCCGGAGACCTGGACGACGCGGGTGTTCCCGGACCCGGCGACGTTCTGCACGGCGGGAGCGCCGGCCTTCGGTGTCTTCGGCTCGCGGGCCTTGGCCGCTCGGCGTTCGGCGGTGGCCATCGCCGCGGCGGCCGGGCCCTTGCACTCGGTGCAGGGGATCGAGACGCCTGGGGCGCTGATGCGGCCGGAGTCCTCGCAGACCAGGCACTTCGGGCCTTTCTTCGGGGCCTCCATGCCGTACGCCTTGCGGTACGCCGACAGCGGCGGGGTCTTCGGCTCGGGCGCCGTCCGCTCCTTGGATCGCTTGGGCTGCTCGACCGGCTGGACGCCGCCGGCCTGCCACGCCCACGCGGTGCGCAGTACGGCGGCGACCGGGCGCATGGCCTGCTTCTTGATCTCGCGCTTGGCCTTGCGGACGGGCTTGCGGACCGTCGCCTTCGCCTTCTTCTTCGCCTCGCGGGCGAGGACCTTCCCGACGACCTTCGCCGCGTCGGTGATGTCCTTCATCTCCATCGGCGGCGGGGGTTCCTCGCCGAATCCGGCGTCCAGGAGCCACTGCCAGTCCGGGTCCGGGTTGGTCCAACGCATCCGGCCGTAGGCGTGGAAGTGGCCGACGTCGATCCGCGGTTCGTCCCAGACGTGGTCCTTGGGGCACTGGCCCTGGACCTGGATGTCGCCGATCTGGTGGGCGAGGCGCAGGTCCTCTTCGGCACCGCAGATCGGGCACGCGAGGACGACCGCGAGCCACTTCACGCGGAAGGTCGGCTCGGGGTGCTCGATGACGTACCGGAAGGGCCGCTGGAAGATCAGGAAGAAGCGCCCGGCGTCCGGGTCGAAGCTCTGCCACGGCTGGATGGGCATTCGGACTCCTCGGGATCTTTCGGGCGCGGAACGGGTGCGGAACAGGGAGGAACATGCAGGTCAGAGGGGTGGAACACCGGCGGAACAGGGGGCCGGAGGGCGGAACATGTTCCGGGGTCCGGCCCGTGTTCCGGGCCGGTTCCGGGACTGTTCCGACGCTCTGACCTGCATGTTCCGCCGGTGTTCCGGGGCCGGATCAGCCTCCGGAGGCCGTCGAGGCGTCCTCTTCGCCGAGCAGCTTCTTCAGGTCGAGGAGCCGGTAGCCGCGGACCGAGGCGCCGCCGCCCTTGGGCCGGTACTTGTCCTTGGCCCACTTCATGCCGTGGGGCTCCAGGACCGCCTTGAGGACGGCCTTGAGGATCTCGTCGGCGGTCATCGGCTCGCCGTCCTCCCCTCGAAGTTCGCCGGGTCCCAGGTGTCGGGGTCCTCGTCGGCGAGGGCGGCGTAGAAGTCCTCGGGGGAGAGGCCGGAGGGGTTCCCGGCTCCCTCGAAGATGGCGCGGGCGACCTTCAGCAGGGCGACGCCGCCCGGCTCCTGGTCCTCCTCGTCGTCGGGCAGCTCGTCGTCGCCCGCCGGGAGGACGCCGATTCCGCCGGCGAACTTCGCGCTCTCCGGGTCGAGGTCGATCGCGCCGGACGCCGCGCGCTCGCGGGCCCGGATGTCGGCCTCGTCGTCGGAGAGGATGCAGGCCCGGTAGGGGATGGGCTCGCAGTAGTCGCCGCCCGCCAGGACGTACGCGACCGAGGCGTCGTTGATGGCGTTGCCCATCGCGGGCAGCAGCCGGTCCGGCCTCCAGCCCTGGGCCATCGCGCCGCCCCCGGCGATGAGCTTGATGTCGTCGGTGTCGCACGCGCACATGACCTGCACCGGCAGCTCGGAGAGCCAGGCGTTGGAGCCGACCCGGTCCTTCGTGACGGCCTGTGTGGCGACCACGAGGGTGACGTCGCTCTTCGCCGAGGTGAGGGCGATCTGCTGCACCAGTTCGTCCAGGCGCAGCGGCTTGTCCTCGGCGCTCTCCTCGTCCATCTTCGGGAATACCTCGCGCTTGGACGCGGTGACCAGCGCGGGGAATTCGTCAATGACGATGGTGATTCCCGGACGCTCCGGAGAGGACTCCCAGTTGAGGCCCATTCCGAACTTGTCGAACAGCTTCGGGCGGTTCATTCCGACCGCGAGCGCCCATTCCAGAACCTCGCGGGCCTCCCACGGCGTGCGGGCGACAGCGGCCATGGCCTTGCGGTACGGGCCGAAGCCGGAGCCGTACGAGCCGAGGTCGATGCCGATGATGATGCGGTCATTCGTCGCGGTGAGTGCGTCGAGAATTGCCCGGAGCATTGTGGACTTACCCGAGCGGGACTTTCCGACGACATTCGCATTCGTCCGCTTGAGCGGCAGCGCGAGAATTCGGCCGGACATGTCCGCGCCGATCTGCGCCTTGTGAACGTCGTTCGTGGAGACCGACTTGGGCTTGCGGTAGGGCAGTTCGGGGACGGCCTTCCACGGGTCGTCTCCGGGGATGCGCAGCGTGCACTCGTTGCGGGCCGCCGCCGCCTGCTGGAGCAGGATCGAGTTCGTGCGGACGCCGGGCAGGCACGCCTCCAGCTTGTCGAGGGAGTCGGACAGCTTCTCGGGGGTCTGCCGGTTGAGGACGACGACCACCTCGAAGCCCCAGTCCTTGGGGTGGACCTGCATCGCGTACACCGCGACGCCGACGTCCTCGGTGAGCGCCTGGTGCAGCAGCTTCTCGAAGGCGCGCGGGGTCATGCCCAGCTCGAACTTCTCGGGCAGGCCGGCCTCGGCACGCTCCAGCGCCTCCAGGTCCTCCGGCGTCAGGTTCGGCGTACGGCCGACGCGGGCGAGCACGGCCACGTTGACCAGGAGTCCGGCGGCCAGACCGCCGACGCCCTCGACCATGAGGCCGGTGATGTCGATCCCGGCGAACGGCAGGTAGGCACCGGCCGCGCGCAGGGCGAACTTCTTGCGCGCCGACGACTTCGCGGCCACGGCCTGCGTGAGGGCGATCTGCGCCTCCTGCTGGACGGACTCGGCGGCCTTCCGCTTGGAGTCCTTCTGCATCAGGGCGAAGCGGGCGCGGCGGGTCGCGGCGGCGGACTCCCTGGCGAGCATCGCGGCGCGGGCCTCGGCGGCGGACGCCGTCATGCCCTCGACACCGCGCGTCCACTGGTGGACCCGGGCGGCACCCCGGAAGGATGCGGGCAGGACACCGCGCACGGTGGTCTGGCGGGAGACCCACCGGCGGGCCTTGCGGCGGGCCATCCGCTGGAGGTACTTCCCCGGGCCTTGCGGCCTTCCGGCGTCTTCAGCGCCGGGTTGATCCAGGGCCGGTCTCCCTCGGGGTCGTCCGACAGCTCCCACGAGGGGATGACCTTGCCCTCCAGGGCCTGGCCGGTCTCCTTCGTCAGCACGACCGTGGGGCCTCGGTCTCGCCACCCAAAGCGGGGGCGGGCTCCGTGGCGTCGGGGCCGGCGGCCGGGTGCGGCACGGTCGTGGCACCCGGGTACAGGTCGATGACGGTGGCCAGTTCGGTCTTGTCCGGTGTCCTGGTGGTCGTCTGCTCGGTCATGCTGGTGCTTCTCCTTCGGGAGGGAGGCGGGCCCGGCAGCGCGCTGTAGGAGGTGGTGCTGCCGGGCCCGCCGGTTTCGGGGGGCGAGTCGTTCAGGCGGCGGTGGTGAAGCCGTCCGCGCAGGGGGTGCAGACCCGCAGTCGGGTCGAGAGGCAGTACGAGCGGGTCTCTCCGCACTCGGGGCAGGTGCGGCGGGCCTGCATCGCCGCCGCGAGGGAAGCGATCTGGCCCGGCGAGCGGGGCTTGGGCGGGGTGGCCTTGGCGGCGTCGTAGAGGCGGGCGAACCGCGGCTCGTCCGGCGACTTCCGGCTGAACCACATGACCTGTGCGACGGCCGGCCCCCGGGGACGGAGACCGCGCGCCACGAGCTGGTCGCGCGTCGCGGTCCCTTCCGGGGCCAGGCCCCAGGGGAAGGTCGGCACGTCGTGCCGCTCCCCCTCGGGGTCCCAGAGATCAGCGATCCGGCGGGCCATGGCTCAGGCCCCACCGCTGCGTCGCCGTCGCCGTCGATGAGCCGGAGCTTGCGCTCGGCGACGACCCGGTCCCGCAGCCACATGCCGTCCTCGCGCCGGACCTTCATCCGCTTCGCGAGGGCCGTCGCGCTGATCGTCTTGCCCTCGGCGACCAGGTCCACGGCGATGGCGTGAGCGTCCGGGAGAAGGTGTTCCAACTCCTCGTCGGAACGCCCCTTCCGGCCAGCGTTCCCGCTGTCGTTTCCGCGTGCGGAATCGCTGGCGTTCTCGCTGTCGTTCGAAGATCCCTCAGAGCCGTACAACCCAATTCCCGCTTGGGCTGTGAGGCCCTTGGGTGCCCCGCTGCGGGCCGCAATCGGGAGGGTTGCTCCGAACGTCGGGATGCCCTCTGCGAGACGGTGTGGGACGGGGTTGTGGAGTCCGGCGAGAAGGCCCGCCCGGATCAGGTCGGGACGCCTCTCGTCGGCGACCTCGAACGCCGCGCCGACCTTGAGACGGGACGCCGTCGCGGTCGCGTACAGCTCCGGCGTCATGCCCGGCTCGGTGCCGTGGACGATCCGCCACGCGGCGGCGAACGCCTGCTCTCCGGTGATCTCGCCGTACGTCGCGGCGGACAGCAGCCGGTCGGCCTCCTTGGCGACCTTCGGGTGGTGACGGCGGCGGTCCTTCAGGTGCTTGGCCCGTGCCTTCTCGTCCTCGCGCCGGCGCTTCTCCGCAGCGATCTGCTCGCGGGTCCGCTTCGCCTTCTTCGAGTGGCGGCCCGCCATGACCATGTGCCACAGCGCGACCGGCGCGATCGAGGACGCGGCCAGGACCAGGGCGCCGCCGATGCCGCCGTAGTCCTTGTAGCCGTGGATCGAGTTGACCGTCGCGGCCAGCAGCGTGAAGGTCCACACCGCGATCCGGTACGGGGTCGGGTCGCGTCCCTCGCGCAGGGCCTCGCCTCGCCCGCGGTCGCCGCCCACGCACCCAGCTCCAGGAGGAACGGAGCAGACCCGCGAGCAGCAGGCCCATGCCCATCGTGCGGAGCGAGCCGAACTGGGCGACCAGGGCCGGGATCATCCCGCACGCCATGACGGCCAGGACGGCGGCGACGTCGCCGTTGTCCCGCACCCACACGACCAGCTGCGACGGCTGGCCTGCCGGGCGCCTTGGTCTGCTTCTTCTGCCGGTTGCGCTCGGCGGTCGCACGGCGCTCGCGCTCGGCGCGGGCTTCGGCGTCCTGGCGCTTGCGCTCGGCGGCGGCCTGCTCGTCGGCGCGCTTCTCCTCGGCGGCGAGCCGCTGGGCTTCGAGCTGCTTGCCCAGCAGCAGCTCCTTGTCCTTGCGGGCCTGCTCGGCCGGCGGCGGCCTGGTCGGCGCGACGCTCTTCGCGGTAGCTCATCGGTGGCCTCCGTTGCTGACCATCGGCTTGAACAGGTGGACTCCGCCGTAGACCAGCGCGAAGTGGATGAGGGTCTCGACCACGCTGTGCGTCTGCTGCCAGCCGCCCACGGCGGCCCAGCTCCCGCACGCGGCGGCGATCAGGTCGGTCAGGGTCATCCAGCCCCGCAGCGTGCGGCGGCTGCCTTGCCCTTGGAGGTCTTGGTCTTCATCGGGCCGCTCCGCTCATCCGGGGGCCGACACCGGTCGAGGTGGTCGGCGCGGCCGGGGCGTAGGCCGGGGTCAGCAGCACGTCGAGCGCGATGACGAGAACGGCGACCAGGAGCAGGCCGACCCGGGCGCGGGGGAGAGCTCTATCCCGACCAGCCACGCACCGCCGGCCACCGCGGCGACCAGCCGCAGACGGCCCAGCACGAGGGGCAGCAGGGAGAGCAGGAGCGCGAGGCGCGGGTTGACGGTGATCACGCCGCCACCCCCGTCTGGACCTCGTCGCGGACCAGGCGCAGGGCCGTACGGACGGCGCGGCGCTCGGCGCCGGGCTGACGGGCGAGGGAGACGGCGGCGGCCGGGTTCGGCCTGCCCACCGAGGCGAGCACCTCGTACGAGTCGAAGTCGGCGGCGGTCCAGTCGGCGGTGAAGTCGTCGTCCTCGAACCGAGGGCGTCGTCGGCGGTCTCCAGCTCGGCGCCAGGACGACGGGGGCGGCGCCGTACGGCGGCGCAGCTCCCTCGGCATCCGGCGCAGCAGGACCGGTAGTACGTGGCGTCCTCGCGGTCGGTGTCGGTCTCGACCTTGAAGTCGTCCATGAAGGACGTCAGCGCGTCCCGGCTGGCGAGTCCGCCGGCCGTGAAGTCCAGCTCTTCCAGCTCCAGCGGCTCGACCATGTCGAACCCGCTCGCGACCTCGAAGAACTCGGAGTCCCGTAACGATGCGCTGACCTGCGACGATGATGTTCATGGGGGTCGTGCTCCTCTCGATGGAACGGCCTCTAGAACGGCTCTCTCGGTGGTCCTGGCAGATCTCCCGGGGGAGCCCGTTCCGTACGTTGCGGGCAGCGTGATGCAGCGCATTGCTTGCCCATTCGCATTGACTGGACAATGCCCGCTGCGATGACGATGGCACTGTCCGGAGCGAAGGTCAAGTGCATCGTGTCGATGAGTCGCATTGACTGGACAATGGCCGATCATGCGAGTACACATGAGTCGCATGAGGACGAATACGCCGATCTACCAGCGCGTCGCGGATGACCTCCGCGCCGAGATCGCTGATGGCACCAGGCCACCCGGAAGTCAGCTTCCGACCGAGGCTGAACTGCAGGAGAAATACGCCGCGACGCGCTACACCGTGCGCCAGGGCCTGGCCGCCCTCGTGAATGAAGGACTCATCGTTTCGCGCCGGCCGCTGGGGCACTTCGTGCGCGAGATCCACCCGATGGTTTACCGACCGCAGCAGGAGTTCAGGAAGA